>JBBSEE010000032.1:0-10976 GCA_038239995.1 Chloroflexia bacterium
GACAACGAGTACACCAACGCGGGCGAGTTCAAGTCGGACAATTTGGTCGCGTGCTTGAAAGATAGCACCAGCGCAGCCTATACCGCGCTGGTGGCCTTCACCTACCTATGGGGCAAGCTGATTCGCCGGCTGACCTTGCAGCCGGAGTTCGGCTTCGGCGAGGCCCTGCTCCACGAGGTCAAGTATTTCTGGTATGGTGAAGCAGGTGGGAATACCGCTAATCCGAACCGCTTGATTATCCCACTCGACCAGTCGGAGTTCGCCACCGCCCGCAACCTCTATTACGCCGCCCTCACCTTTTGGCAAGTAGTCACCAAGAACTACGCCGAGGATGAAGCGTGGGAGCAGGGCGACTGCAAAGCGACTTGGAAGTTGCTGTATTCCGATGCTAACTCTCAGGTAATCAGCTACATGACCGAACGTGGGTTCAGCAATGACCCGCAAGCGGGCCGCACCGAACTGCGCCGCCGCGCCGCCGAGTGGCTGGGTAACAACTCGTATAGCTGGCGCAGCTACGATACGATTAAAAATTTGCTACCAAGCGTTAACATGGGCGAATGGGCCGATTGGCAGGTGAAGATGGCAGGATTGGTACAAGCCAATCTCAGCATCGGGGGGGATGAAGGTTTGAAGGATGCCCTCGACCATCTTAGCAAGGCTGAAGGTGTGATTACCGACTGGCTTAAATTGGCTCGCATCTACAGTGTCCGCGCCTACATCCTTCGTGTGATGGGTTGGCTGAACTGGGATGAAGAGCTTGACCGTGCAGGGGCGGCACAGTGGTACCTTGCGGCGATAAAGCTGCTGGCAGGGCACAGTGCGGTAAGTGACCCTCAATATAGGGAATACAAGCTGCAAGAAGCGATAGCTCTTAATGGCTACTCCTACGTACTAGCCTTTACGGGCGAGTACGAAGAGGCGCGGAAGAATTGGGAGAAAGGTTTTGAACTTATCAGAGAATTGAGGGCTAATTTCTCTAATGACAATGAAGTGTATCATGCAATGGGGCGTGCTTGTTCAACTAGGGGGGAAATAGCTAGGCTCGAAGGTCGCTACCATCAGCTATTGGCGAGAACCGAAGACGATCCTAAAGAGCGGAAGATTAAACAGGGTAAGGCGAAGAAATACTACGAAGAAGCTGCCAAGTTCTATGCCAAAGCAATAAAGATATTTGTTGCTGTTAGGGATCCAGATTGGATTACGACAGTACAGCAAGAAAAAGCTCTAAGAGACATCCGTGATGCACATTTGCGGGGGATTAGCGGTGCAGAGTACTTGGGAATACTTAAAAATAGCGAAAGGGTAATCAAACGAGCCTTCATCTTCTCGGAGGTACCTAGGAAAGTAGATGCGGCACGTAGGCTCATTGTAGTATTGATGGCAAGGGTGAAGTACGAGCTTTCGGATTTGAAGGATAAGGATAAGGTACAAGCTGACGTACACAAAGAGACCGCCCAGAAGTACCAAGAGGCTATACTTCATTACCTTAATCGTGGACTCGAGCTAGCAGTGATTGTTGCTGATGGGTATAACATCACCATAATGACCCCTGAGTATATCGAGTTCTTGCTTGAGCAACGTAAGACCGAGGGAAACGTCAAAGAGGCACTGGCTGAGGCGCGAGACTTCTACGATAGCGTCAGGAATGGCAGATACATAGAACCACGCGGCAAGGGCATAGACATCATCCTGTCCGAGGATAGCCGCTTCCGCGATGTGCTGGCCGGTTTCGCCGAACTCAGCTTCGCCCTTGCCGAGATGGAGATCGAGGTGGAGGGGGACGGTGCCGTATCACTGGCAACGGTGCGGGCAGTGACTGATAGCCTGAAGAAGCTAAAGGCGGTGATGGTGGAGGAGAAAGTAGACTTGGACGCGCACCTCCAAAGGCTGGAGCAGCACATAGAGGCGGGACACCTTGACGGCCCAAAATCGGCGGGGATAGATACAAGAACACTGGATAAACCGTTGCTGCACAATCTCTACGCCAACTTGCAGCAGCTCGACCTGCGGGTGGAGCGACAGGAACACCTGATGCAGACCCTCTTGCGGCGCATAAGCGATAGAGCAATCCAACCCAACGGTGAGGCGCGGGGATGAGCAACCATCGCATAGCTATCCACACCTCCGCCGATGTCAACCTCCTGCTCGGCATGGCGGGCAGCCGCGATATGGGCAATTGCGACTGCGCCTGCGAGGCGAGTAGCGTCTCCATCGCGGGCCTCGGCCACGGCATCGAGGCAAGCACCGTACTTCGCCCCTCCCCCAGCCTCTACCGCGACGACGTTACTGTGCCGGAGCATCGCATCGTGTTCAACCCGCTGGCGGGCGAGGGGGTCAACCTGCTGGGGCGGGGCGCGGCGGGTATCTTCGACTTGGTGGATGGGCAGCGTGACGTGGATGGCGTAGTTGCTACTGCTGCCGTGCAGGGATATTCCGCGATCGATACCCGCGCCGTGCTGTCCAACTTGTACCATCAGCGGCTGCTGTATGCGGGCGACAACCCCCCCTTGCCCGCGCATCAGCCCTCCACCCACCTCGGCGTGTGGCTGCACATCACCAACCAGTGCAACCTGCGCTGCACCTACTGCTACATCAGCAAGACCAACGAGCAGCTACCCATCACGCTGGGCAAGCGGTCGCTGCGGGCGGTGTTCCAAGCAGCGCGGGGGCAGGGGATGCGCGAGGTTACGCTCAAGTATGCGGGCGGCGAGGCTCTGCTCGAAGCGGATACCATCTGGGCACTCGACGATTACGCCCGCGAACTGGCGGGCGATGAGATTGCCATCACCTCGGTCATCCTCACCAATGGCGCACCGCTCAATGCCGCCAACCTTGCCCAAATCAAGCAGCGGGGGATGCGGCTGGCCCTCTCGCTCGATGGGCTGGGCGAGGCGCACGACCGGCAGCGACCGATGCTTGGCGGCCAGCCCAGCTTCCAGCGGGTACAGCGCGGCCTCGACCTTGCCCAAGCCGCCGGTGTAGACATCAACGTATCAGTGGTGGTGGGGCCGGGCAACATGGCCGCCTTGCCCGAACTGGTGGACTACCTGCTCGACCGCGACCTGCGCTTCAGCCTCGGCTTCCTGCGCGACAACGATGAGGCCAGCTTTGAGCTAGCGGCCCAAGACGAGGCTCTGATTGGCGCAATGGCGGCGACCTACCAGCGCATCGCCCTCCGCCCCCCCCGCTTCAGCATCATGAACTCCGCGCTCGACCGCGTGCAGTTGGAGCAACCGCACTTCGCCGCTTGCGGGGTGGGCGAAAGCTATGTGGTGATCAAGCACACCGGCGAGGTGGCCTCCTGCCAGATGCTGCTCAACCGTCCGCTCGGCCACATCCGCGAGGGCAACGTCATCAAGCTGGTGCAGACCCGCACCCGCGAACGCCCGCACGGCACCAGCGTGGACGACCGCGAGGGTTGCCGCACCTGCGACTGGCGTTACCGTTGCGCGGGGGGTTGCCCGGTCGTCACCTTCAACACCTATGGCCGCTTCGACCACCGCTCCCCCTTCTGCCACGTCTATAAAACGCTCATCCCCCAGCTAGTCGCGCTCGAAGGGCTGCGTATCGCTCGCTATTGCGCCGACTGAGGGGGGCACTGAGCTTAGTCCCCGACTTGCTCTACCACATATATGCCGTTACCCTGCACCGCATTCTTGCCGATGTGCAGCCATTGGCCTAGCACAAGGTAGGGGAGGAACGGACCGAGGTCGCCTACATATCGCACTCGCCCGACGATGCCGCCAATCGAGTGCTTGTAGCCATGCGTGGAAGAGTAGCGGTCGAGGTCTACCCAGCGGGCGGACAGGGCGGCGTCGGCGGGGGTGGCGATGCTCACCGCGCGGGCAAGGGCGGTGAACTCGGCGAAGGGCAGGCGCGGGGGGTCGTCGCCTAGTACGTTAAGTAGTCCCGCAATCCGCTCCAGCAACCGTTGGGTCAGCGTGACAAAGGGGGGCGCAGTGCGTACCAGTTGCCCCTGATGCTTGAGGGTGGTGGGTGATTTGAACAGGATGCTTACCGCAGTGGCGTGGGGCGGGCAAGCAGCGGCCACATCGGTGATGCTCACCCCCATGTTGGGCAGGCGCAAGGGTTGCCCCGGCTGCCACACCAACTCCCGCGCCCCGGTCAGCGGCTGCTCGGCCCATACCTCGGCCAGCTTTACCCGCCCGCGCAAGCCATCTTCCCCACTACGGCTGAGGTGGTCATCGAAAGCCTCGACCGCGCCGCAGAGGTAGGGCAGCAGGGTGTTGGCCCGTCCGAACAGGGTGACACCGAAGCTGAAGCGTTCGCCGGGTGGGTAGCTGGTGCGGGTAGATAGCTCCGGCTCGATACTGAAGGGGCGGGGCAAGTCGTCGCCGCGGGCACTGTCGGGGTCGAAGTCCGCCGCCTTAGTGTTGACGAGGAAGGCAATCGGGCAGGTTTGCGGCTGGTGGCAGGGCAGGCAGGCATTCACCCCGCGCACGAAGGGTTGCTGGCAGAAGCGGGCGTGCAGCCGCCGCAGCAATGTGCCGCGCAAGGCCGACCCCTTGCTCTCGAAGGTCAGCAGCGGCGGGCCGGGCTGCACCTCCAGCGCGAAGCGGTAGCGGTGGATGGTCAGCGCGTCAAGGGCGGGGGGTTGGGAGTGGAGGGTTGCGCCGGGGTTAGCTATCATTCAGCTTCATTTTCGTTTCGACCACAAAGCCACCTCGTTGTTGTGGTGAATAAGAATAAATGGGGTACGAACTAGATTATAGCACAGCTTTTTGCGACATACAAGTAGCTAGCACCATGTAATTCACCTAGTTTGGTAAGGGTACGGTAAGGTAGCTAGTACCGCGCGTTCTCACATAGGCGGCTAGCTGTGCTATAATATCAGGCGCACGTCAATATGCCACTATACGGAGGAGAACGATGCACGTTGAAGCTCGACTATCTGCACTGGGCCTAGTCTTGCCCGCGCCGGTACGCCCACCCGACGATTTGGTGGTGCCCTATGTCTGGGTGCGGGTGCATAAGGACCGCGCCTATGTGGCCGCTCACCCACCCCTGAACCCTGATGGCACCCTTGCGGGGCCGTTCGGTAAGGTGGGGGCAGAGGTGACGCTGGCTGCCGCACAGGGGGCGGCGCGGCTGGCGGGGTTGGCGATATTGGGCAGCCTGCAACGCGCCCTCGGCGACCTCGACCGCGTCACCGCGTGGCTGCGGGTGGCGGGGATGGTCAATGCCGCCCCTAGCTTCACCCAGCCCGCCCATGTGCTGAACGCCTTTTCCGACCTGATTCTGGACCTCTATGGCCCCGACGCGGGTCAGCACGCCCGTACTGCGGTGGGGGTGGCCGCCCTTTCGTGGGATAACCCACTGGTGATTGAGGCCGAGGTGGAGATTGCGCCGGGGTAAATCGTGGCCTGCGGCGGCCAAAATCGGCTTGACTACCCCAAGGTTATCGGTTATGATGCCCTTAGTGGGGCAAGGTGCTGATACCACCCCACTTCATCATGCTGGCAGGTACAGTGGTGGCTCACTCGCACGCATAAGCAACTAAAACCAAAGGAGCATCACAATGGCAAACTACGTGTTGGTGTATAAAGGCGGCAGTCAGCCGCAGGACGAGGCCGAAGGTCAAGCGGTAATGGCGGCATGGATTAAGTGGTACGACACGCTCGGCGCAGCGGTAGTGGATGGCGGTAATCCCTTCGGGCCGTCTATGGCAGTAGAAACCGATGGCAGCGTCCGCGATGGTGCCCCATCTGGCTTGACTGGCTATACGATACTGACTGCCGACAGCCTAAGTGCCGCCGCTGAGATGGCGAAGAGTTGCCCCCAGTTGGCTAGCGGTGGCAGCATCGAAATCTACGAGACGCTCCAAGTCATGTAGTCGGGGCCAGCAGCCGCTCGAAGCGGTCACTGGCGGAACTCTGTCCCCGCATGATGGTGCGGTAGGCGGGGAAGTTCAGCGCATCGGGCAGCGGGGGGTCGAACTGGGCCGCGTTTACGGTTGCCATGATTTGGTCCAGCGCGTCTTCCAGTTGCCCCCGCGCCTGCTCGGTTAGCTCTTTGCTATTCACCGCTGCGCCCTCATCCAACCTTATCCCCGCCCCCACATTGAGCAAGGCTTCGGGGTGCTGCGCGGTGAAGTAATCGAGGTGAATCGCCACCGGATAGAGGTAGCAAGACGGTAGCTTGCGAGCTACTGCCGCGAGGCCGGTGTGGAAGTGCAGCGGGCGACGAGTGTTCGCCCGCGTCTCCCCTTGCGGAAACAGCCACAGGCTGCGATTTGGCCCCCCCTGCAATATCTCAGCGATGTAGTTGAGGCTCTCCACCGCGCGACGCGGATGATGACGGTCAATCGAAAAGGCTCCCGCCAACGTGAAGAAGCGATATTTTCGCAGTAGGTCCTCATCCATCATCAGATAGCCTTCACCACCCCACACCTTTCTGCCCAACAGATAGACCAGATAGCCGTCCCACCACGAACTATGGTTAAGGTAGTAGATGGCGGGACGGTCGAGGTCAGGCGCGGGCGGGGGTAGGTGCGGCCCAGTTGTCACCTTCAGCCGTATCGTGCTGAACCCCCGCCGCAGCGAACTCATCACCAGCCAGTCCACCCCCACCATTGCCAGCCGATTGCGCCGCGCTTTCATCAGCCCTGCTCCGCTTGCTGCTGTGTTCATCATATCCCTCCTTGTGCTTTGATTGAGTCAACCAGCATCGTATAAGTTTATGCTTATATTATAACCCAACCGCCAGATAAACACAAGTGTTTATTTATGTGATGACCTAAGTCATTCAGCTAGCATCAGCAGACTACCCTTGCCCCAAATCATGCTGGGCAAGGGTAGTCGGGTTAGATGAAGTGCGCCATTGTGTGCCTGTAGCCCGACCTTCGGCTTACGGCGGGGTGGGGGCGGGGTTGCCCGCGTTCCGCACCACCGTAATCGCCCCCGCCATCCCCGTGCCGCTAGCGGAGCCGTGATACTTGCAGTAGAAGAGGAATACTCCCTCGCTGCTGAAGGTGAGGCTGTAGCTAGCACCGGGAGCGACATCACCGCTATCCCAACTGCCGTCTACCGCAGTGACGGTGTGCTTAGTAGCCCCCTTGTTCACGAAGGTGACATTGGTGCCGGGGTTGATAGTGATGTCGTTGGGCAGGAACTGGTAGTCCTGTATCTGCACCGTGATGGTCACGCTGGGGACGATGGTGGGGATGGGTGGTGGGGTGGTGAGGGTAATCTGCTTCATCACGATATTGCCGCCGACAATTACCGGCGCGTCGGGGCCGGGGAACTCGTAGGTGCCAATCGTGCCCGCATCAATGTGCAGCATCGGCCACACCTTGTCCCCCGCCTTGGGGGTGGAACTGAGCTTGATGACGACGTTGGTGTTCTCCCCCGCCTTGATTGGGGTATGCCCTAGCTGGTCGCCCGGCTTGTTGTCGGCGGTGTTGGCGTGAACGGTAATCCAGCCATCTTGGGCCGCGACCACCCGCTTGACCTTGATGCTGGTGGCGGTGGGCTGGTCATCCGCCTCCACGCTGAGGGTAAGCGCGGCGGTGAGGGTAATTTGCTTCATCACGATATTGCCGCCGACTATCACCGGTGCGTCGGGGCCGGGGAACTCGTAGGTGCCAATCGTGCCCGCATCAATGTGCAGCATCGGCCACACCTTGTCCCCCGCTTTGGGGGCGGGGCTGACTTGCACCACCACGTTGTCGCTATCGCCCGCCTTGATTTGGGTATGACCAAGCTGGTTGCCCGGCTTGTTGTCGGCGGTGTTGGCGTGGATGACCACGAAGCCATCTTGATTGGCGTGGATATGCTTGACCACGACCGTATTGCCCACAGGCTGGTCATCGGCGGCTAGCGTGTCCGGCGCACCTGTGCCGGAGCCGCCCGCTGCGCTGGGGGTGGCGGGGGGGCGGCCACCATTGCCTTGCACCACGGTAATCGCACCCGCCATACCTGCGCCATCCGCCGAGCCGTGAAACTTGCAGTAATACTTGATTGTGCCCGGTTTGGTGAACGTCTGGTTGAAGGTTGCGTTTGTATTCATCCCGCCCGAGTCGAAGCTACCGTCGCTAGCGGTGGCAGTGTGCATGGTCGCACCCTTGTTCACGAAGGTGACGGTATCGCCGACGTTGACGGTCACGTTTTGAGGCGAGAACTTGTAGTCTTGCTGCTCGACGATAACGGTTGCACCTTGAGTGCTGTGTGCTTGGGTGGGGGTTGACTGCGCCAGTTTCCCGCTAGTGGGGGTGGCGAGCGTGGCAATGCCGCCGGTGGGGGAGGGGATACCGCCGGTCGCGCTTGGCCCAGCGGTGCCCCCGCCGTTATCGCCACCACACGCGCCGAGTATAAGGGAGACGGTCAGCAGCATGGACAGCATCGCTATCGGTCGGCCAATCTTCTTCAAACTTTTCTCCTTACTCTGGGTTGTAGCAACCCAACGCCAATAATTCTATTCGCGGCCAAGTGTATCACCGCTGCCCGATATTTGTCAACAGTTGGGTAGGGGCAAAGTTGGACAGGGCATACTCGGCAGCAGCCTGCATAGACAATGTGTCGCCCATCTGCTGGCAGCGGGCCAACTCTACCGCGTCAAGCTGCTGGCGCAGCGCGGCAAGGTCTTGCTCCTCGATTTGACGCTCGAAATCCACTAGCGGGGTATCATATTTGTGGCGCAACGCGGCAGCGGCGGCATAGAGGATGACCGCGCGTTGTGGTTGCCCTTTGCGGTGGGCCAGATGAGCGAAGGCGGCGAGCAAGTTAGAGATACGTACATCCAGCCCAATCTCTAGCGCGAGGACGAGGCTTTGATGGTAAAGGTCAGTGGCAGCCGCGAAGTCGTCATTCTGGCAAGCGATGTCGCCCAAACTACCGAGACAGTAGACGATGTAATACTTGTTGCCTAGCTCGCGCTCCATGGTCAGACATTGGTCAAACAAAATGCGGGCGGTGACAAAGTCGCCTTCTTGGTAGGCCACGAGGCCGAGGCCATAGAGACAACTGGCGATGCCGGGGGGAGAGTTCAACTCGCGGCGCAAATCGAGACTGGCTTGATAGTAGGCGCGGGCCGCGCGGTAGTCGCCCGCTTCGACCGCCGTCGCCCCCAAATTGTGCAGCACCATCGCCTGCTCTGCCGTATCGCCCAGTTCACGGTGCAGGGTCAATGCTTCTTGGTAATAGCTGGCCGCAAGCAGGTAATCGTTATGTACTGCGGCCATGTTGCCCAAGTTGCTAAGTGCGCTAGCGATGCCCCACTTGTCGTTCAAGCGACGGCGGATGGCGAGACTCTCCTCAAACAGGGCGCGGACTTGCGGCGTGTAATTCTCCCCCCCCACGACAAAGGCTAGGTTAGCAAGGGCGACGGCAAGCTCTTCCTCCGCACCGATTTGCCGCTCGATGGCGATAGCTGCGTCAAGAAGTTGTCGTGCTTTAGGGTAATTGAACAGGCGCAAAGCCAGCACCCCCGCGCTGTTGAGTGCTTTGGCGCGGAGCAAGGGCGGCACCCGATGCGCCACCGCCAGCACGCGCTCCAGCCACTCTGAGCCTTCAATGTAGTAGCCACGCGCATCCCAGAACTTGCCCAACTGTTGGGCAAGGCGGGTAGCCACCTCTATTTGGTCGGCCCCTAGCGCGTTGCTGATCGCCGCCCGCAAGTTGTCGTATTCGCGGTCCAAGCGACGCAACTCAGCCGCCCACGTGCGGTCGTGGGTGTGCTGCGAAACGTTCTCCACCAATGCGATAAAGAGATTCCAGTGTCGCGCTTGGGTATCAGCCAGTTCATCAGTGAACAGCAACTCGGCGGCGTACTGGCGGATGGTCTCTAGCATGAAATAGCGCACCTCCCCATCGCGTTCCTCGCGCACCACTAGCGATTTCTCCACCAGTTGCACCAGTAGAGCGGCGACATCGTAGCTGGAAATCGGCGGCGCAGTAACCACCACCTCGGCGGCCTCTAGGGTAAAGCCGCCCGCGAACACGGCCAATCGGCGTAGCATCGCCCGCTCGGCCTCGTCGAGCAGATTGTAGCTCCATTCGATGCAGGCGCGGAGGGTCTGGTGGCGGGGGATGGCGGTGCGGTCGCCTTTGGTGAGCAGTTTGAAACGGTCATCGAGACGGTCAGCAATTTTGGCGATGGAGAGGCCCTTGACCAATGCGGCGGCCAGTTCGAGGGCGAGGGCGATACCGTCGAGGCGGCGGCAAATCTGGGCCACGACGGTGGCATTGGTGGTGGTCAGAGCGAAGTGGCGGTTAGCGGCACTGGCGCGGGCAACGAACAGACGCACCGACTCGTTGGACTGGATGCTGGTAAGGTCAGTAGCGGCCTGCTGCGGCAGCGCGAGGGGTGTTAGCCGCCAGTCGGTCTCGCCCGCAAGGCCGAGGGCTTCGCGGCTGGTGGCAAGGATGACTAGTCGGGGGCAGGCGGAGAGCAACGCTTCGGTTAGGCGGGCGCAAGCGGCGACTAGGTGTTCACAGTTGTCAAGCAGCAGCAGCAGCCGACGGGAGCCGATATATTCGCTAATGGTGTCCACCAAGTCATCACTCGGCTGCTCATGGATACCCAGAATGCTGGCTAGCGCATAAGGCAGCAACTGAGGCTCCCTCAACGCCGCCAGCCGAATTAGCCAAACCCCATCGGGGTAGGCATCGAGTAGGCGGCGAGCGGTTTCGAGGGCGAGACGGGTTTTGCCAATCCCGCCAGTGCCGGTAATGGTCAGTAGGCGGTGGTCAGCCGGGGGGTCGGTGAGCAGGCTGATGAGATTGGAGAGTGCCTGCTCGCGGCCAATAAAGCTGCTCAGGGCATGGGGCAAGTTTGAGGTTGGGGCGGTAGGCGAAACAGGGGGTAGGGCTGGGGTAGGGATGAGGTCGGCAAGGGGCGATGCCTGCCACTCGGCGGCGGTAAAGTCGGGGCAATCCACGAGGTCGAGCAGCTCGCGCACTTCCGCCCCACTAGTGATCGCCTCCCACTCGGCAAGGGTGCGGATAATGGCGTGGACA
>JBBSEE010000033.1:0-10965 GCA_038239995.1 Chloroflexia bacterium
ACCCCGCCACCCCTTACGAAACCGCGGGGCCGCCCCCGATGGGCGGTCGCCCCGACCGCAAGCCGCCCGATACCGAACCCTATCCCGACAGCCTCTATTACAAGATACCCTACCTGCTCAACCCCTGGCGATGGGGGAAAGAGGTGCGCTACACCGTGCTAATATTGCTGGCGGTGCTGGTGTTTGGCTGGATGATACAGGGGGGGATGCAGGCCGACGCGGAACGCTATCGCCTCGGCCTCCGTCTGGAGCAGCAGAAGCAGTGGCACGCCGCCTCTACTCAGTTGCAGCCGCTAGCGGAGAAGGGTTACGATGAAGCCAAGAGCCATTACCTGAACGTGTCCAAATATGTGGACGAGTTTGACAAATATTACGATTGGGGGCGAGTATCGGAGGCGACTAGCGACACCTTGCGGGCGGCATTGTATTATCGGCAGGCCAATGCCATCGAGCCGGGCTATCACGATGTGGACCAACGGCTGGTCGAGATGCGGGTGGCGGCGGGCAAGTTGCTCTACACTAAGGATGATGGTATCTACCTTGCCACCGCCGACGGATTGGCCGAGGTAGCTTTGCCGAATAGCGGCGCACGCTCACACATCATGGCGGTATCGCCGGACAATCGGCTGGTCTGCTATTACAACATCGCCGATGGCAACGCCTATATCCGCGACTTGACCGATGGGCGGATGTGGCGATTCGCCTACCCGCTAGGGGCCGACCCGGTGGAGATGGCGACCGATGCCGCGTTCGTGAACAATGGCAAGGGGCTGGTGCTGGTCGCCGGTGGTCTATTGGGGATTAATGTCAGCAACCAGCCACTGGCAGTATCCTACTTCGACCTTACCGCCAATGATGGGCTACGCGAGG
Organism: Chloroflexia bacterium; assembly: GCA_038239995.1. GTDB lineage: Bacteria > Chloroflexota > Chloroflexia > QHBQ01 > QHBQ01 > QHBQ01. The sequence continues at coordinate 871 of JBBSEE010000033.1, forward strand.
TGGACACCGCGATACAGTTGGCCTACCCCGGCTTCAACGATACGCACATCTACTATAGCCCCAAGCCCGCGACCGATGGGCCAGCCAGCGCAGAGCAGATTATCTCCTACGACTTGCAGGCCCAGCGCAGCGCGGTCATCGTCGAGGGGCAAGGGGCGATAGTGCGGCTGGTGTTGGCAGGCGCAGCGCAGGCCAAGCTGCCCAACCGCGTGCTGTACTTCGTCACTGACAAGTCGGGATACGCCCGGTTCTACAGTAAGATGCCGCCCGATAGCGGGACGGCGACCATGCTGCTGGATGAGCCGTATGCGGTCCACGGCTACTCGCCCAGCGATATTTGGCTCAGTCCATCACCCACCAACGGGGAAGCGATTGCGGTGGTGGGGTTGAGCAACGCGATGAGGTGGACGCGCGGCTATGGTCGCATCGTGGCTAGCAACTACGGCTGGCTACTGCAACCGGCGCGGGCCAGCAACTTGACTGAGTTCTGGAACGGTCATATAAGCAACATCCTCTACGCCACCTACAGCGCGGATGGCAGCAGCATCGCGCTGGTGGGGGGGGAGACACAACGTTCGGGGGCGGAAGGCGAGTGGGTTGCGCCGCTAACCGCCGAGGGGCAGATTGCGGGCCGCATCGCCTCGTTTGATGATATTGGCGATGTCGGCTGGCTGGACGGCAACCGATACACCTACCAGTACACCGCTAAAGGTTTCACCATCAGCGACGCGCAGTCGGGCAGCAAGCTGGTGTACGTGGCGCGAGGAAACGAGAACGCGCTCACCTACAACGATTCGCTGCAACTGTTGCCCGACCACCACACCCTGCTGTACATCGCCGACGACGGCGCGTACATCTCCGAGGTGGATGGGCAGAACCCGGTCAAGCTGGTGGATGCCGCCCGCGCCGTCCGTTGGCTGCCCCCCGCCAAGTGATGACCGAACAGCCATTTAACCTGAGCCGCCCATGTGCCAAATTGTTAATCAGCCTTCTCCCCCAAACCCCGGCTGGGGGTTTTATGTTGAGGTTGCTTCAGCCTTGCCGTAGGTCGGCATCTCTCCCCCAACCCCGGCTGGGGGCTTTATATATCCCAACCCTCGCGGGAATACTGGTATAATAGCGAAGCATTTGACGGGCGGGCGCATATTATAGGGGAGACTTAGCAGCGGCGAAGGGAGACACGTGGCGATTACGGTCATCGGTTTGGACTGGAACCTGATAGGGGGCTGGGCAGCGGTGACATTGCTGCTCAGTATCGCCTTGACCATCCCCGGCTACGCGCTGCTGCTCTACGTTGCGCCCTTGTCCGCGCATCTCACCTCGTGGCTCGAACGGCTGATTGCCGCGCTGGGCATCGGCGTGTTGCTCACCCCCGTTGTGTTCCTCGCCGCGCGGCTGGTAGGACTACTGCTGGGCGGGCCGATACTCATCGGCGGGTTGCTGGCCGCGCTGGCGGCGATTGCCCTCAAGCAAAGGTGGCTGCCTATCGCCGGGATGAGGTTGCCGTTGGGCGCGGGGCGAACAAGTGGGATAAATCACGCCGTTGGGCGAGTGGGGCAGCAGGGGGTGATTTATCACGCCCCTACAGATGATAACGCTGGGCGAGTGCAACCCGCCCCTACCGATACCATTCATAACTCAAAACTCAAAACTCAAAACTCAAAACTAGCATTCACGGTGCTGGTCATCTTCATCGTCGGGCTGGCGGTGCGGGTGCATCAGGCGTGGGGCGAAGCGGCGGCCCTCGGCTCGGATGGCTATCACCATACCCTGATTAGCCAGCTTATCATCGAGCAGCGAGGGATACCGCGCGACTATCTGCCCTATGCCCCGCTGACCAGCTTCACCTATCATTATGGCTTCCACGCGCTGGTGGCAATCAGCTATTGGCTGGGTGGCTGGGCGATGTTCGGGGTTGGCCCACTTGCCACCGCAAAGCTGACCCTGATGGTGGGGCAGATTATCAGCGCGATGTCCGCCCTATCCGCCTACCTGCTGGCGGCGGTCTGGCTACGTAGCAGGCTAGCGGGGGTAGTCGCCGCGCTGGTCACGCTGGTCTCGGTCTTCCCTACCTACTACCTCGATTGGGGCCGCGACACCCAGATGGCTGGCCTGCTCGGCCTGCCTATCCTGCTGATTGTCACTACTATGATATTGCAGATTGATGCTACTGATAACTCAAACCTCAAACCTCAAACCTCAAACCTCATCCTGCTGGCCGGGGTGCTGGCCGCGGGGTTGTTCCTCACCCACTATCGCATCATTATCGCTTACGCCTACTTCGTGGGCATCTTTTGGCTGGTGCAAGTGGTCGCCAGTCTGCTCGACCCGCAAGCGCGGGCGGCGCGGGTATGGCTACGACTGACCGCGCGGGTGGTGGCGATGGGGACGGTTGCGCTGGTGGTAGTTTCGCCATGGCTGTTCAACCTGCTGGGCGGGTTCAGCTTCACCCTCCAGACCGGCAGCAAGCTACCGGCCCAGAGCTTCTTCAGCACCAAACTAAGCACGATTGTGGACGGATGGTGGGCGAACACCCCCCTGCTCGCCCTTAGCGCGGCGGGCTGGATATTTGGTATACTGTATCGCAACCGCTACGTCATCAGCATCGGATTGCTGACCGCCACTTTGCTGATTCTGAGCAGCCCCTACTTCATCAACGTGCCGTTTCTGTCTGGGCGGGTGGATTATCAGACGGTGATAAGTATGCTGTGGCTGCCGCAAGGGGTGTTGGTCGGCTATCTTGCCCTCGCCCTGTGGCAAATGGCGCAGCGCAGGCTGCCTCTACCAGCCACCATCACCTACCTACCCTTGCTGTTGGCGGTGGTGGTGGCGATATTGACGGCGATACCGCTCTGGGATGCGCGGGAGGCCGACCCGCTGGAGTCGTACCTGCTGCCCGCCGATGTGCAGGGGTTGCAGTGGGTGGCGCAGCACACCGAGTATGGCAGCCTGTTCCTGACTAACACCTTCACATGGAGTTGGGCACCGAACTCGCGGGCGGGCAGTGACGGTGGACTGTGGCTGCCGCTGCTAGCGGGGGGCAAGCGTACCGCCACCGCCCCGCCGCTGCCCTACAACAACGAGCGGGCGACCGACCCCAACTATCGGGCCGCCGTGCTGGAGACCAGCCGCGCCGCCGCCCACGTGGACGAAGCCCAAGCGGTGGATTACCTGCGTAGCATCGGGGTGAAGTATGCCTACATCGGGGCGCGAGCCACCGCCCTGTCGCCCCCTAACCTGAGCCGCAACCCCAACCTCGTGCGGGCGCGGGAGGCGGATGTGCTGATAGGTGGCAACCTCGACCCCGCCCAGTTCCAGCGTACGCCGCAATCGTGGCGGCAAGTCTACGCCCAAGATGGGGTGTTCGTGTTCAAGCTGCGCGATTGTCGCACCGATGTGGTCAATTGCCGATTATCAGAAACGAGTCAACCGATGCGTGGGGATGAGGAGAGTGTGAGGATGGCAATCGCGACCGAAACAACGCCCAGCGTGACTCTGACCCCGGCAGCGGACGCGGCAGCCAAGATTAAGCTGCCGCTGGTATCCATCATCATCCCCGCCTACAACGAGGAGGCGCACATCGAGCAGGTGCTGCGTCGCATCGTGGTGCTGGATTTCGACAAGCAGGTGGTGGTAGTGGACGACGGCTCCCAAGACCATACCCCCGAATTGCTGCATCGCTGGGAGGACAACCCACAGGTGACGGTGGTATACGCGCCGCAGAATCGGGGTAAGGGTGCGGCCATCCGCCTCGGCCTGCAATACACGCATGGCGACATCATCATGGTGCATGATGCCGACCTAGAGTATCGCCCCGAAGAGATGCGCCCTCTGCTTGAGCTAATCGCCACCGGCCAATCCGAAGTGGTGTACGGCTCGCGCTTCAGCGGCAAAATCAAGGGGATGGCCTTCAAGAATTGGCTGGCGAACCGCATCCTCGCCCTTGCCGCCAACGTATTGTTCCGCGCCCGCATCACCGACGAGGCCACCGCCTACAAAGCCTTCCGCGCCGAGGTACTGAAAAGCATCCCCCTGCGCTGCGAACGGTTCGAGTTCTGCCCCGAAGTGACCGCCAAAGTTCGCAAGCGCGGCTACAAGATCATGGAAGTGCCGATTACCTACGAGGGCCGCACCGCATTGCAGGGCAAGAAAATCAAGATGCGCGACGGCTTCGAGGCCTTGTGGACGCTGATTAAATATAGGTTTATAGATTGATGAAACCACTGACCGTGATTATGGGGACGAAGGGCGAGTACGTGAAGATGGCTCCGGTGCTACGCGAACTGGACCACCAGCAAGTACCCTATCGCCTGCTGCACACCCGCCAGCACGTGCAGACCACCAACGTCATCACCCAGATATTCAACCTGCGCCAGCCGGACATGGAACTGGACTCCCGCAGCGATGACGTGACCAACGTGACCGACGCGGCCCGCTGGTTCTTGCGCGGCACGTGGCGGGCGATGCGACAGGCGAAGAGCTACTTTCCGCTGGGCAAGGGCATAGTATTGCTGCATGGCGACACTCCTAGCACCCTGCTGGGCTTGATTATCGCCAAGCTGGGAGGACAAGAGGTGGCCCACATCGAGGCGGGGCTACGTAGCTACGACCTGCTCAATCCCTTCCCCGAAGAAGGGGTGCGCCGTATCACCTCGCGGTTCGCCCAATACTTGTTCGCCCCCTCGGATTGGGAATACCAGAACTTGGAGAAGGAAGGGCTGAACTCGCGGCGGTGGAATACACGGGTGAACACGGTCTACGAAGCCTTGATCTACGCGCTGGAACGCTATCGGCAGGCCCATGCCGACGGCAGCAAGGACATCACCACCCCGCCTGACCGCCCCTATGTGGTGGCGGTGATACATCGGTTGGAAACGATACTGAACCGCGAACGGCTGCAACTGGACATTGACACCGTGCTAAGGGTGGCGGAGCAGCATCATGTGGTCTTTATCCAGTACAAGCCGACTATGGAGAAGCTGAAGCAGTACGGGATGTTGGACAAGATAATACAGCACCCCAACATCGAACACCGCCCCTACCAAGATTACTTCAGCTTCATGAACCTGATTGCCAACTGCACCTATGTGGTCTGCGACGGCGGCGGCTTGCAGGAGGAGACCTACTACCTGAACCGCGCCTGCCTGCTGTTGCGTAGCACCACTGAGCGCATCATCGGGCTGGATGAGACCGCGCTGCTGTCCAAGTTCGAGCCAGCCCGCATCAACTACTTCCTTGCCAACTATCGCCAATTCTGCCGCCGCGACAACCTAGAGAACGTGCGCCCTGCCAAGATTATCGTGGATGCGGTGCGCGGGCTGATGGCGGAGTGATGCCTGATTCCCCCTCACCCGGCCTCTCCCAGAAGGCGAGGAGACCCTCACCCGGCCTCTCCCAGAAGGCGAGGAGACCCTCACCCAGCCTCTCCCAGAGGGAGAGGAGTAAGCGGGTGGTGCTGTATGGCTGGTACGGCGGGGGCAACCTCGGCGACGAGGCGGTGCTAGCGGGCATAGTCCAGTTGCTGCGCGAACGCGACCCCGATGTCAGCATCACCGCCCTCGCGGTCAACCCCACCCAGACCGCGCGGCTGCACGGCATTGCGGCGGTGGCCCGCCAGCCATTCAAGGCCCGCGCCGCGATTAAGAGGTGCGACACCTTCGCCCTCGGTGGGGGTGGCACGGTGCAGGATGTGACCAGCATCTTCAACTTGCCCTCCTTCCTGCTCTATCCTATGCTGGCGGCGCGGATGGGCAAGCGGGTGGTTTGGTGCGGGGTGGGGGTTGGCCCACTGGGGACACGGCTGGGCCGCTGGCTGGCGCGATTGGCGGCACGGTCAGCCCAAAGCATCACCGTGCGCGACCAACTCTCCGCCACTCTACTCCGCCGCCTCGGTCTGCCTTCCACCCCATCCCTCACCATCACCGCCGACCCTGCTCTCTGTCTCACTCCCGCGCCCATCGCCACCGCATTGAAGGTTTTGCAGAATAGTAGCATATATATTGATGAAGGGGAAATAGCCGCTGGGCGGGATAAATCACGCTCCTACAGTAACGCCCTGAACTCAAACCTCAAACCTCAAACCTCAAACCTCGTAGTGTTCGCCCTGCGTCGTCCGCTCGACCCTTTGCTGGGCAAGGGGTGGCGGCTCGGCTATCTGCTGCCGGTCAGTGTGCGGGAGCGGTGGGGCCGCTGGTCGGCGGCGGCGGAGCGGCTATATACCGACACCTGCAACGCGCTGGCCCAACTGGCCGATTATTGCGTGGCGGCGTGGGGGGCAGAGGCGTTGTTCATCCCCTTCGACGCGGTAGACCGCAAGGTGGCGACGGCGGTGATGGCGCGGATGCAGCATCCTCAGCACGCTCATCAGCTAGAGGGCGAACATCACCCCGCGACGGTGATGGCGGTCATCGGTCAAGCTGATATGGTGGTGGCAATGCGGCTGCACGGGCTGATACTGGGGGCGGCAATGGGTCGCCCGCTACTCGCCCTCAGCTATGACCACAAGGTACGCAGCTTCATGCAGCGACTGGATGCCGAGCAGTGGTGCCTGCCGGTGGACAGCAATGCCGCCCAGTTGCAGGCGCGGGCGGCGGAGTTGTGGGCGGAGCGCGACGCGGTGGCCGCCACGATTAGGGCTAAGGCTAGCGCACTGAAGGAAAGGGCAAGGCTTAATGCAGACATCTTCGGGATTGGCAGGCGGGCGGTTGGCTAGCCTGTGGGCATGGGCGCGTAGCCCGCGCGGGCGGCTGATAATTCAGATTACCCTGATTAGCTTGGTGCTGGTCTTCTTCGCCTATGAGCTAATCAGCGGCTGGGGCGACCTGAGCAAGCTGAACCTCAAGCTGGACTACGGCTACCTTGCCCTATCCGCCATCCCGCTGGTTGCCCGTCCCTTCCTGTCCGCGTTCGGCTGGTGGCAGATTGTGCGTAAGCTGGGGGGCAGCCTGAGCCTCACCCGCAGCATCCACATCTACTTCATCTCCGGCCTTGCTCGCTACTTGCCTGGTCCCTTCCTCGGCAGCGTGGGGCGGGCGGTGATGGCCGAGGAGAACGACGTGGATGGGAGCATCGCAGCGATTAGCGTGCTGCTGGAACTGGGCCTGCTGGTGGCGAGCGGCGCATTGGTCGGGTTGGTGTGGGTCGCCTTCACCCTCGGCCTCGCCAACATCACCCTGTACCTGATTGCCGTCGGCGCGGGCAGCCTGATACTGCTCGACCCCCGCGTGTTCCTCTTTATGCTCAATTGGCTGCTGGCCCGCTTCAAGCGCAAGCCGGTCAAGCTAGACCTGCACCTCGGCGACATGCTGCAACTGCTCGCCCCCTATCTGCTCAATTGGCTGATGAATGGCCTCACCTTCTATCTGGTGGTCAACGCCATCTTCCCCGCCCCCGACCAGCTACTCAACCTCAGCGGCATCTACATCACCGCCCTGACCATCGCCATCTTCGGCCTCACCTTCCCCGACGGCTGGGGCATCCGCGAGTTCACCCTCATCAAGATGCTGACCGCGCTGTCCAGCATTCCGGGGGCGATTGCGGGCGGGCTGGCCCTGTTCGCCCGCGTCTGGTGGATGCTGGCCGAGGCGTTGTGGGTGGGGCTGGCCCTGCTGCTGGGCCGTATCCACAAGTCGGAAGTTCCCCCCGCTGAGTAAACTCCTTCCCCCAAATTGTACCCCTGCGGCGATAAAAGCGGCATGGGCATAGGACTTGGCGTGACCGATGGGGGTACTTTGTTCTCATTTAACCCGATAACCGCTGTATTTTCGTCACATCGGTTGTATAATAAGGTTATAGAGTCGTGAACCCAAATACAGAGTGAAAGCCAACGTAATTAGCTTTGCGCGTGGTGAATGGTGGTACCTGTCGCAGAGCAGACAAGGAGCGATGTACAATCGTAGCACAGAGCAATAGGAGAGAGATGAAGATGGTATCCAGCAGTGGGTCAGGGAACATGATGCTAGATTGCCTAGCGCAGGTGAGCGAAATGGCGGGGCGTAGCAATGACCTGATTGAGGCGATACGCCAGATGCACCAGCTAATCATGCCGATGTTCGAGCATGACGTGCTGTTGTTCTCCCTCTACCACCGCGAGGAGGGGGAAGTGGAGTATATCTATAGCATCGTGGAGAACCGCGAGGTCAACATCAAGAACTTCCGCTACCGCTTTCTGGTGCAAGGCAGCCGTATCGCGCCAATGGTAGAGGGCAAGCAAGCAATATTGGTAGATAACTGGCGGCGGGATGAGGAGCATGACTACCAAGTGATTTCGGTGGGCAACAACCCGCCGCGCGTGCATACCCTGCTCGATGTGCCGCTGCTGGTGGGCGACGAGGTGGTGGGCGGCTTGCACCTGCAGAGCTTCCGCCTTAAGGCGTGGGGCGAGGATATGGTGAAGCTGGCAAGCGTGGTGGCCGAGATAATCGCGGGGGCGACCATCTATCAGCAGGCCATGGCCTACATCAATATCGGCAACTCCTACTCCCAGTGCATCCATCAAGTCAGCCAAGTCTGCTCATCCCCCGCCCCCATCGGGCAAATCGTCGAGCAGGTGACGGAGATTTGCTCACGCTTCTTCGATGCCCTCAGTGGGGTGCTCTTCAATGAGGGCGACACGCTACGGCTGGCGAGCATCTTCCATCCCGACCCGGTGGTGCTAGCAATCCAGACCGAATTCTTGCACCGCAACCTTGCCGCGCTCCGTGACAGTGGCGGATTGTCCACCCGGCTAACCGGCAAGCCGATACTAGTCAACAATATTGACCCCACCTCCCTTAGCGCGACGGGAGTGGCTCGCGGTGGCACTACCGCGTATATGGCCGCCCCCCTGCGGGGCTATAATCGCATCCTCGGCCAAATGAGCGTCGCCCTATTCAACCCTGACCGCCGACTACGCGACTACGATTTGGCTCTGCTAGAGAGCATCTGCGCCTACCTCAGCTTGGCTATCGAAGGGGCAGCCGCGCGGGAAGGCAGCAGTTCGTAGACCCAGATGTCGTTGGGCTGGGCGTGCCACGCGAACTCCGGCCAGAACTCCCACAGCCGCACGTTGCCATCCCACAGTGATGTTTCGCGGAAGTGGGCAATATAACGCAGATGCGGGCTGGCGGCCAGCTTGTCGCGCACCTGCGGCCAATCCCGCCCCCACCATAGCGTCCCCACCATCACGTATTTCACCCCCCAACCCTGTAGCAAGGGCCAGACCCGCGCATCATTGGGGAAGGCGAGCAGCGGCTGCGTAACCTGCGGCTGGCGTACCGATGCCGGCAGAAAGCTCTCGTAGCCGTAGGTAATCGGCTTGCCGTGATAGATGCTGTACCACATTGCGGGGCCGTGTCGGAAGGCGTAGTCGGTGGGGAACATCGCCACCGGCGCGTTGCCCACTTGCGCGGCCAGCCAATCGTTCTGCGGCTGGCTCTCCACCCGGCTCATCCCAAAGGCATAGGGGTCGGCAAGGAAGTCAGCCAGCAGCAGTACGGTCAACGCGACCACAATCAGCCGCCGATAAGGGCTGAACCGAGGGCGGGCCAGCAATATCGCCAACCCCAGCGCGGCCAGCACGGTCACCGCGAATGTGACCAGCAGCCCGAAGCGAGCGTAGGCCCGCACCGCATTGAAGCCGGGCACCAGCTTGTACAACAGCCAGCCCGGCATCCATAGGGTCGCGTTGATGTCTGCTCTCTTTATCCCCACCTTGTCGAGCAGCACCCCGATATGGAAGCCGAGGCCGAAGGAGAAGATGAGGGCGAGGATGGCAATCAGCAGATAGGCGGCGAAGGGGAAGCGGGGCGGGATAACCCGACGGCGGGGACGGCGGCGGAAGATGGCGTAGGCGGCCAGCAACATCGGCACTGCGCCGAGGTAGAGGTTGTTCTCCAGCGGGTTCTCCCAGCGGCGCAGGCGGGTGAAGGTGTCGCCCCACAAGGGGTGCAACTCGCTAGGCAAGATGTAATCGCTAGGCACGGCGGAGTTTTCGTTGGCGATACTCTGGCTGTAGCTCATACTATCCCCATCGCGCAACTGCAAATAGGGCAGGGCGAAAGGGATGACCATTACCAGTATCACCCCTACAAAAGCAGTTATGAGTTTTGAGTTTTG
>JBBSEE010000034.1:0-10952 GCA_038239995.1 Chloroflexia bacterium
GAGATGGTAGTGCCGGGGGACAACGTGCAGATGGAAGTGACGCTGATCAACCCGATCGCCATCGAGGTAGGGCAGCGGTTCACCATCCGCGAGGGTGGACGCACGGTAGGTGCCGGTGCCGTCACCAAGATTATCGAATAAGCTGGTCAACAGGGTGCTACGCCCTCAGCGTGGCACCCTCCTTTTGTGTCAATCGGTCGAAGCCGGTGGCTAGACCACACTCAACAAAATCGGAGAACGGAATGGCAAAGCAGCGGATACGTATTCGGCTCAAGGCCTATGACCACAAGATACTGGACCAATCGGCGTTGCAGATAGTGGAGACCGCCGAGCGGACGGGGGCGAAGGTGGCGGGGCCAATCCCCCTACCCACACGCATCGAACGCTACAGCGTGATTCGCTCCGCGTTCATTGACAAGGACTCGCAGGAGCAGTTTGAGATTCGCACCCACAAGCGGTTGATTGACGTGGTGGAGCCGAGTCAGAAGACCATCAGCGCGTTGATGCGCCTGAACCTGCCTGCGGGTGTGGACATCGAGATTAAGCTGTAGCTAGCATCTGCGGCCTGCGCCTTATGGGGCGGGGCTACCACCATCGCGCTCAGTTCATTGAGCGCGTGCGTCCGCCAGTGCGCGGCGCGGTCGCGATTGACCCGCCTGCCAACCTGTGACGCAAAGGAGAGCGAAGATGATTGACGGATTGATGGGCAAGAAGCTGGGCATGACCCAGATATTCGATAGCAAGGGGCAAGTCAGCGGCGTGACCGTGCTGGAAGTCGGCCCCTGCTTCGTGACGCAGGTGAAAACCGCCGATAGCAAGGATGGCTACGAGGCGGTGCAAATCGGTTGGGGCGAGGTTGCGGAGATAAAGGGCAAGCGGCTACGTCTGAACAAGCCGGAGCTAGGCCATATCCGCAAGCACAGCAAGGACACCCCTCTGCTGCGCCACCTGCGCGAGTTCCGCGTCGCGGGCGCGGCAGACCACAACGTGGGCGACAAGCTGGATGTCAGCCTGTTCAACGAGGGCGACCTTGTGGACGTGATTGGGGTGAGCAAGGGCAAGGGCTTCGGGGGTGTGGTCAAGCGTCACCACTTCCGGGGTGGACCCAAGACGCACGGTCAGTCCGACCGCCTGCGCCGCTCTGGTTCGATTGGCTCTGGCACCACGCCGGGGCGCGTGCTGCTCGGCCTGCGAATGGCGGGGCGGATGGGCCAAGACCGTGTCACCCAACGCAACCTGCGGGTGGTGCGCGTGGATGCCGACCGCAACCTGCTACTGGTGCGCGGCGCAGTCCCCGGCGCAAACGAGGGCATGATTGTGGTTCGCAAGGCGAATGCCCCGCATCGGCGCAAAGGCTGAGATTAAAGACGGGCTGAGATTAAAGACTAAAGACTAAAGACTAAAGATAAAAGATAAAGCGGATTAAGGCGTTACCCTCTTTCATCTTTCATCTCCCAGTTGTGCAGACACCGATAGCCCTGCTGCGGCAGGCGGGAAGCACACAGAGAAACGGAGTAAGTACCATTATGGAAGCACAGGTTTACAACCTGAACGGTGAAGTGGTGGACACGCTGGAGTTGAGCGATTACATCTTCGGCATCGTGCCGAATGTGCCCGTTCTGCACCAAGCGGTGTTGCGTCAGCAGGCCAACGCCCGCCTCGGCACTCACAACACCCGTACCCGCGCCGATGTGCGCGGCGGCGGTCGCAAGCCCTACCGGCAGAAGGGGACAGGCAACGCGCGGCAAGGTTCGCGCCGTTCGCCCCAATTCCGCGGCGGCGGGGTAGTGTTCGGGCCGCATCCCCGCAGCTACGAGCAGGCGATGCCCCGCAAGATGCGCCGCCTCGCGATGCGCTCGGCCCTCAGTGCCAAGGCCCAAGAGGGTCAAATCATCATCATTGAGAGCTTCGATGAGCTAGAGCCGCGCACCAAGGCGATGCTCACCGTGCTAGAGAGCCTGAACCTGAACGGCACCCGCACCCTGCTGATGCTGCCGGAGCGGTTGGAGAACGTCTACCGCGCCGCTGGCAACATCACCGATTGCAAGTTGAGCTACGCCCAGTACCTCAGCCTCGTGGATATGCTGAAGTATGAGCGTATCCTGATGACCCTCGGTTCGCTGGACGCGATTGACTTCCTTGCCGACGATGGTGAGCCGGTCTACACTATCGCTAGCGGTGGGGACAAGGCCAAGAGCCAAAAAGCGGTCGAGGATGAAATGGACGAGGCCGTTGAGGATGAGGTCGAGCTAGAGGCCACCCCCGAAGAGGATGCAGCCGCGGTCGAGGCTGATGAGGTCGAGGCTGTCCCCACCGACGAAGTAGAGAAGCCGAAGCGCAGTCGGCGCAAGGCCACCCCCGCAGCCAGCGCGGACGAAGCAGAGAGCGAGGCCTAAGCGATGAACCTATTTGAAGTCATTCGCCGCCCGATACTGACCGAGAAGAACACCCACCTGATGACCGCGAACAAGTATATCTTCGAGGTGGACCGCGATGCCAACAAGCGGATGGTCAAGGAAGCGGTCGAGCTAATCTTCGGCGTGAATGTAATCGCGGTCAACGTCATCAATGTCCACCCCAAGCAGGCGGGCAACCGCCGTACCAGCCGCCGCGCCGGTTTCACCCCCGCCTACAAGAAGGCGATTGTCACCGTGCTGGACGGCCAACGCATCGAGGCGTTCGAGGAAGTCTAAGAGGAGAGCAACATGGCCCTGAAGAAGTTTAATCCCACATCGCCCGGTCGTCGCACCATGACCGTCTCCACCTTCGAGGAGATTACGTCCACGACCCCGGAGCGTTCGCTGCTGGTTGCCAAGAAGAGCAAGGCGGGGCGCAATAATCAAGGGCGCATCACCACGCGGCATCGCGGCGGCGGCCACAAGAAGTTCTATCGCATCATAGACTTCAAGCGCAACAAGCTGGGCATCCCCGGCAAGGTCGCTACCATCGAGTACGACCCCAACCGCTCGGCCCGCATCGCCCTCATCCACTATCCCGACGGTGAGAAGCGTTACATCCTCGCCCCCAACGGGCTGAAGGTGGGCGACACGGTGCAGGCCGGCCCCGGCTCGGACATTCGGGTGGGCAATGCCCTGCCGCTCCGTAGCCTGCCGCTGGGTACTCAGATACACAATATCGAACTGCAACGCGGGCGGGGCGGCCAGCTAGTCCGCAGCGCGGGCACCGCAGCCCAACTGATGGCCCGCGACGAGCGTTACGCCCAAGTTAGGATGCCCAGTGGTGAGGTACGCCTCATTAGCAACGAGTGTATGGCGACGATTGGGCAGGTGGGCAACCTCGACCATGAGAACGAGAACATCGGCAAGGCGGGCCGCGCCCGCTGGATGGGCCTTCGCCCCGAAGTGCGCGGCAGCGTGATGAACCCCCGCGACCACCCACATGGCGGTGGCGAGGGCCGCGCCCCCATCGGTGGCGTACCCCAGACCCCGTGGGGCAAGCCCGCGCTCGGCGTTCGCACCCGCAACAATAAGCGCACCGATAACGTCATCGTCCGCAGCCGCCATAAGAAGTAATCTATCTAATCTCCTCCCCCTGTGGGGGAGGTTGGGAGGGGGAGCGAGTCGCGTGACTGGCACCCACCCCCAGCCCCTCCCGACTGGAGGGGAGCTATGAGGAGGAACAGCATTGAGCAGGTCAGCTAAGAAGGGGCCGTTCATTCAGGAGCGGCTGCTGCATCGTATCGAGGAACTGAACCGCACCAACACCAAGAAGGTGCTGAAGACGTGGTCGCGGGCCTCCACCATCTTTCCGCAGATGGTCGGCCACACCATCGGGGTGTACGACGGCAAGAAGCACGTGCCGGTCTACGTTACCGAGAACATGGTCGGCCACAAGCTGGGTGAGTTTTCGCCCACCCGCCACTTTCGCGGCCACGCGCACAGCGAGAAGTCCACTAGGGTTAGGTAATCGGAGGATAATCAATGAAGGTCAGAGCCGTATCCAAGTACATTCGCACTTCGCCCCAGAAGATGGGGCTGGTGGTGGATGTGGTGCGCGGCAAGCCGGTGCAAGAGGCGTTGGACATCCTTCGTTTCCTGCCCAAGCACGCCGCCCGCGACGTTCGCGCCTGCCTAGTCAGCGCAGTGGCGAATGCGGAGAACAACTATCAGCTTGACCCTGCCGACCTGTTCGTCAGCGAAATCTTCGCCAACAAGGGGCCGACCATCAAGCGTTATATGGCCCGCGCCAAAGGGCGCGGCGACCGCATCCTCAAGCGGATGAGCCACATCACCGTTGTAGTCGAGGATAGGGAGGGGGCAGAGCTTGGGTAGGAAAGTCAATCCCATCGGTTTCCGCCTCGGCATCATCAAGGACTGGCAGTCCCGCTGGTTCGCCGAGCGCAACTACACCGAACTGCTGCATGAGGACATCCGCATCCGCAAGATGGTGATGCAGAAGTTCACCGAGGCCCGTATCAACCCGTCGATCAGTCGGATTGAGATACAGCGCAGTGCCAATCAAGTGGATGTCACCCTGTTCACTGCCAAGCCGGGTATCGTCATCGGCAAGGGCGGGCAGGCGGTGGACATCCTCCGCAAGGAGCTTGAGCAAGTCAGCGGCAAGAAGGTGCGCTTGAACATCAGCGAGATTCGGCAGCCGGAACTGGATGCCTACCTCGTGGCTGAGAGCGTGGGGGAGCAAATCTCCAAGCGGGTCAGCTACAAGCGGGCGATGAAGCAGGCGGTCACTCGCGCGATGCGCCTCGGCGCGAAGGGTATCCGTATCCGCGTCAGCGGGCGGCTAGGTGGGGCAGAAATCGCCCGCATCGCCCAAGACAAAGATGGTCGCGTGCCGCTGCACACCCTGCGGGCGGACATTGACTACGCCGTGTTCCACGCGGGCACTACCTATGGAGTCATCGGGGTCAAGGTGTGGATATATCGGGGCGATGTGCTGCCAGAGAAGAAGGAAGCCGTGCCCACCGTTCGCAACACCGACCTGCTTGAGCCAGCGGAGCAAGGAGCTTAACTATGTTGATGCCAAAGCGAAGTAAGCACCGCAAGACGCATCGGGGCGAGTCGCGCGGCCACGCCTACACCGGCAACTACATCGCCTTCGGCGAGTACGGGCTAGTGGCGTTGGAGCCAATCTGGTTGGACAGCCGCCAAATCGAGGCGGCCCGCCGCACCATCACCGGCTACACCAAGCGCGGCGGCAAGGTCTGGATTCGCATCTTCCCCGACAAGCCGATGACCGCCAAGCCCGCCGAGACGCGCATGGGTTCCGGTAAGGGCGCACCCGACCATTGGGTCAGCGTGGTGAAGATTGGCCGCGTGCTGTTCGAGATTGGTGGGGTGAAGGAAGACGAAGCCCGTGAAGCCCTCCGCCTCGCCGCCCACAAGCTACCGATTCGCACCAAGATTGTCAGCCGCGCCGAGTCGGGCAACGCCACTCCGTTCGACACCCGCTTTATGGGTAGCAAGAAGCGGCAGGAGCGGGAAGCCTACCGCGAAGCCCAAGCTGATGCCGAGGCCGCGGAGGCCGCGACTGAGGCGGGCGAAGCCGCCGAGTCGGGCGCAGCCCAGCAGGAAGCCTAATAGGAGCATGAGCATGAAAGCAGACGAAATCAGGCAGTTGAGCGTAGGTGAAATGCGTCAGCACATCGCCGACGCGCACCAAGAGTTGTTCAACCTGCGCTTCCAGTCGGCGGTCCGCAAGCTGAAGAACCACGCCCGCATCGCCCACGTCAAGCGCGACATCGCGCGGATGGAGACGGTGCTGCGCGAAATCGAATTGGCCGCCATCTACGCGCCGGAGACGCTGGAGGAACATAGCGTCCCCGTCTCCGCACTGAAGTAAAGGAAAGAGTTGCTAATGGCAGACGAAATCATCAACAGCCCCGCCACCGCGGACTCCGACCTAGCGGCGGGGGGTGACACTGAGGAAGTGGTCAGCGAAGCGGCCTCCACCCCAGTAGTCCACCACATCGCGGTGCAGGAGCGGGAGAGCGGCAAGGTCAAGGTGGGCCGCGTGGTCAGCGACAAGATGAACAAGACCATCGTGGTCGCGGTCGAACACCTGAAGAAGCATCGTATCTACAAGAAGACGGTACGGCTAACCCGCAAGTTCAAGGCGCACGACGAGAACAATGAAGCCCGCATCGGCGACATCGTGCGTATCGAGGAGAGCCGCCCCATCAGCAAAGAGAAGAGTTGGCGCATGACCGCAGTCATCCAGCGGGCCAGCGACCGCTAGTTTGCGTACCTTCTACAATCGGTAAGAAAGAGGAACAGTCGTGATTCAGCAACAAACTAGGCTGCGGGTCGCCGACAACACCGGGGCGAAGGTGATCATGTGCATCCGCGTGCTGGGCGGCAGCAAGCGACGCTACGGGGCGGTGGGCGACATCATCATTGCCTCCGTGAAGCAGGCCACCCCCGGCGGCAGCGTGAAGAAGGGCGAGGTGGTTCGCGCCGTCATCGTCCGCGTGGTCAAGGAGTATGGTCGCCCCGACGGCAGCCACATCCGCTTCGACGAGAACGCCGCCGTGATTCTGCAACCGAATACCGACAACCCGCGTGGCACCCGCATCTTTGGCCCGGTGGCCCGCGAACTACGAGACAAGGCGTTTATGAAGATTATCTCACTTGCGCCGGAGGTGCTGTTATGAAGATACATCGCAACGATACCGTGGTGGTGATTGCGGGTAAGGATGCCGCCGCCGCGCGTCGCGCGGGCAAGGCCCTGCCGCAAGGTTTGGTCAAGCAGGTGTTCCCCAAGGACAACAAGGTGGTGGTCGAAGGCTTGAACATCGTCAAGCGACACCGCCGCCAGGGGATGCGCGGGGCCCGCCAAGCCGGTATCATCGAAATCGAAGCCCCCATTGACGCTTCCAACGTGATGATTGTTTGTGGCAAGTGCGGCAAGCCGACTAGGGTGGCGACGATGTTCCTCGCCGATGGGACTAAGACCCGCCAGTGCCGCCACTGTCAGGAAGTGCTTGACGACCGCAGTCGCCAGTAGACGCAGAGCGCAAGGCCCCGCCTTGATGCTGCGTGCATGGCTAGGGCGCGTCGCTCCCCTACCCCCTACGGTTGGGGATAGCCCGCGCTAGTAAGGAGAGTTATCTACACATGGTTGCCAGAATGATTGAGAAGTATCAGCAAGATGTCGCCCCTACTCTGTTTAAGGAGTTTGGCTACACCAGCCCGATGCAAGTACCGCGCGTGGTGAAGGTGGTGGTCAACGTCGGCCTCGGCGAAGCGGTGCAGAACGGCAAGGCGATTGATGCCGCGGTCGGTGACATCACCGCGATTACCGGCCAGAAGCCGATGGTGATTAAGGCCCGCAAGTCCATCGCCAGCTTCAAGCTGCGGGAGGGGATGCCGATTGGGGTGATGGTCACGCTGCGTGGGGGGCGGATGTACGAGTTCCTCGACCGCCTGTTCAACGCCGCCCTACCCCGCCTGCGCGACTTTCGCGGGGTCTCGCCCAAAGCCTTCGACGGGCGCGGCAACTTCACCCTCGGCCTGAAGGAACAACTCATCTTCCCAGAGATTGAGTACGATAAGATTGATAAACTGCGGGGCATGGAGGTCAGCATTATCACCTCGGCCCGCAACGATGAAGAGGGTCGCCGCTTGCTCCAACTATTGGGGATGCCCTTCCAACGCTAACAAAGGAGAAACATGGCTAAGACATCACTGAAGGTCAAGCAGCAACGCCCTCCCAAGTTCAAGGTACGTGGCTACAACCGCTGCAAGGTGTGTGGTCGCCCCCGCGCCTATATGCGGAAGTTCGGCCTCTGCCGCGTCTGCTTCCGCGAAATGGCCTCTCAGGGCAAGCTGCCCGGCGTGGTCAAGTCTAGCTGGTAACGATACAGATTTTAGATTTTAGATGGTAGATTTTGGATGGTAGGGGCCACCCCGACGAATAGGTAGACTACGGTTCGCCTGCGGCGGATTAGCCCATGTAAGAGGCGGTAAGTTAGCCCAGTTTAGATTGCCGACGCGACCACGAGTCCGTTCAATCTAAAATCCAAAATCTAAAATCTAAAATAGAAAGAGAAGGAGACTCGGGTACAATGAACATGACCGACCCGATTGCCGATATGCTTACCCGCATCCGCAACGCGGGTATGGCTCGCCACCAGAGCGTGCTAATCCCAGCGTCGAAGATCAAGGAACACATCGCCACCATCCTCAAGTCCGAGGGCTACATCATAGACTATGACCACCCGCAAGACACCGAGCATAAGATGATTCGGGTCTGGCTGAAGTATGGGGCGGATAAGAAGTCGGTATTCAATGGCCTGCGCCGGGTCAGCAAGCCGGGCCTGCGCGTCTACGCCAAGCACAAGGATATTCCCATCGTCCTCGGCGGCCTCGGCATCGCCATCCTCAGCACACCGCAGGGGTTGATGACCGGCCACGAGGCGTGGCGCAAGCACCTCGGCGGCGAAGTGCTTTGCTACATCTGGTAAGGAGAAGAACAATGTCGCGTATCGGACGCAAGCCCATCGCCCTGCCCAAAGAAGTGACGATTACGGTAGGCGAGGGCAACACGGTGACGGTGAAAGGGCCGAAGGGCACCCTCACTCGCACCTTCAACCCAGAGATGCAACTGGAGCAGCAGGAGGGCCAGATACTGGTCAGCCGCCCCAGCGAAAGCACGCAGCATCGTTCGCTGCACGGCCTCACCCGCACCCTGCTTAACAACATGGTGGTGGGCGTGACCACGGGCTATCGGCGCACGCTGGAAATCAGCGGGGTCGGCTATCGCGCGGCGAAGGCGGGCAACAACTTGATGGTGCTGGTCGGCTTCAGCCACCCGGTGCAGATTGAGCCGCCCGATGGCATCAGCTTCGCGGTGGAAACCCCCACCCGCGTGGCGGTGGAGGGGATTGACAAGGAGCAGGTGGGCGAAATCGCCGCCAAGCTGCGCGGCATCCGCCCTCCAGAGCCGTACAAGGGCAAGGGCATCAGCTACACCGGAGAGCGCATCCGCCGCAAGGCGGGCAAGGCCGGTAAGACCGGCGGCAAGAAGTAGAGATGAGTTTTGAGTTTTGAGTTTTGAGTTTTGAGTTGGTGATGTAAGTTTGCATTCATCACTCATCACTCATCACTTATCACTCACCCTGAAAGGTTTAGGAATGAAGCGCACACACTATCTGAAGACTAGTCGGCAGATGCGGCATGACCGCGTGCGGGCCAAGGTGAACGGTAGCCCAGAGCGGCCCCGCCTCAACATCTTCCGCAGCAACAATCACATCTATGCCCAAGTGATTGACGACAGCATCGGCCAAACCCTCGCCGCCGCCAACTCGCTGGAGCCAGCCCTGCGCGAAACTACTGCCAGTCAGACTGGCATGGAGCAAGCCAAGCTGGTAGGCAAGACGGTGGCGCAGCGGGCCAAGGATAAGGGCATCACCAAGGTGGTGTTCGACCGCGGCGGCTACATCTATCATGGGCGGGTCAAGGCGTTGGCCGAAGCCGCCCGCGAAGGTGGCCTCGACTTCTAACCCGCAAGGCGCGTGGCAATGCGCCCCAGCGGAGCGTAGCATTAGCGGGCGTGATGGTCACGTTCCCCGCAATCAACTTAACAGACCGCACTCCATGTGAGTAGGTCGAAGGGCGGGATTTCCGGGAGGGTAGCAACCCTATGCCCATAGACCCCGCCAGCTAAAGAGGAGTAATCATGCCAAGGATTGATGCTTCCAGACTCGAACTGGAAGAGCGCGTAGTACAGATTAACCGCGTCGCGAAGGTGGTGAAGGGCGGTCGCCGCTTCAGCTTCAGCAGCGTAGTGGTGGTCGGCGATGGGCACGGTATCGTCGGTGCTGGTATCGGCAAGGCGGCGGAAGTGACCGACTCCATCCGCAAGGGTGGTGAGGATGCCCGCAAGGACCTAGTCCGCGTCCCGATGATTGGCACCACTATCCCCCACGAAGTGACCGCCGATTTTGGGGCGAGCCGTGTGCTGCTCAAGCCCGCCAGCCCCGGCACCGGGGTTATCGCGGGGGGTAGCGTCCGCGCCGTCCTCGAAGCCGCCGGTATCCGCGACGTACTCAGCAAGTCGCTAGGCAACAACAACCCCGTCAATGTGGTGCGCTGCACCCTCAAGGCCCTGCAAATGCTCCGCACCGCGCAGCAAATCGCCATCATGCGCGGCCTGCCGGTGGACGAGATGGTCAGCCGCGCCCGCGTCAAGCTAGACCCCAACGCTCCGGTCATCGAGGAGCCAGTGCGCGAGGAGCGCAACCGTCGTGACCGTGACGACCGCGGTGGTGGTCGGGGCGGACGTGGCGGCGGGCGCGGCGGGCGGCGCGGCGAAGGTGAAGGCGGCGGCACTGATAGCAGCGGCAGCACTGGCGGTACGGGTGGCACGGGTGGCACGGGTGGACGTGGCGGCCCCGGTCGCGGCGGCCCCGGTCGTGGTGCCCCCGGCGCGGGCCGAGGTGGCCCCGGTCGTGGTGCCCCCGGCGCGGGCCGAGGTAGTTCAGGAGGAGGAGGTGGCGGACGTGGCCGTTAAGCATCATCCCATCAGCAATATCCCGACTGGCAAAATGGTGCGTATCACTCAGACGCACAGTGCTATCGGCCACGAGGCCAGTCAAGGGCGCACCCTACGCGCCCTCGGCCTGCGCCGCTTGAACCAATCGGTGGTCAAGGAAGACACTGCGGTGATACGCGGTATGCTATTCAAGGTTCAACATCTGCTCCATGTCGAAGAACTCGATGAGCAAGAGCAGCACGGGAAGGAGGGGGCGAAGTAATGCAGCTACATGACTTGCAAGCCCCTTACGGCGCACACAAGAAGCGCAAGCGGGTCGGTCGCGGGGCGGGCAGCGGCAACGAGAAGACCTCGGGTCGCGGCACTAAAGGCCAGAAGGCTCGCACCGGCGGCAGTATCCCGCCATGGTTCGAGGGCGGCCAGAACAAAATCATCAAGGCGATGCCCTACAAGCGGGGTTTCTACAACCGCTGGGGCAC
>JBBSEE010000035.1:0-10806 GCA_038239995.1 Chloroflexia bacterium
GAGGGAGGGTACGAAACGCGGTTTCACCTGTAACCGAGATAATGGTTTGCGCGTCGGCTTGTGGCAGTGCGGTGAGGGCGACTTTCGCATCAGAGGGGAAGCTGGGCAGGTGGGCCGCATAGTTAATCGCGCCGGGGCGGTATGCTTTCTCCATCCCTTTGGCACTAGTAGAACCACCCCGGCCCGTATCGAAGGGTTTAGCCCCGGAGGCAATGCTGACACTGGGACTGCCTACCGACATCGGCTTTAGCACGGTACCAAAGTCAAGGTTGAGACTAAGCATATTCTGAATAGTAGGTGGGTTTAGTTGGTCCAACCCTTGTCGTTCAGCCGCAAACATGGCTTCAACTTTGTTACCGCTTATATCGTTGACTGGTACACGGTAAACCTCTTGCCACTGCTGGTCGGTGGGTATCTGCACCTTGTCAACTTTGATGCTTGTGGGCAGGCTTAGGTAGGTACTCGCCGCATAGATAACCGGAACGTCGGGGCCGCCGCCATTGTAGTCGAAGTTACGTGCTGCCGCGCCCGCTTTTTTGCGGTCAACCGTGTCACTAAGCGGGTCGGGGGGAGCTTCAAGAGTATAACCGTCATTATCCGCAAGGTAGCTGCCATTGACAATTGCACTGTCTAGTCCGGCCAGCTTGCGTTCGGCACTAGGGTCAACCCCAGCCACCAACACCCAGAGGATGGGCGGCTTTGGCCCACGTGTCTGAAAAGTGGCTGAGTCAAAAGTGCCACCGTTAGTGGTTGAAAGCTTAAAAGCATGATCAGCAGCAGCACTATCAATAAGAAAGTAATCATTCTGCTTCAATAGCGTAGTTGCGCGGTAGCCATTTGTTGAGCTAATCTCTAGGCTGAATCTGTAGAAACTGGGTGTAGAGGGAGTATTACCTAGTAGGACGAGATAGGCAGCCATATTCCGCAAGTAACCGATGGTAGCCACTGGAGCGGCTACGTCAACCCCTTGCAAGCCCTCTATCTTCTTCCAGTCCGCCACGCTAATCCCCGATTTACCCACGCTCAGATAGTTGCTCTCCACCACCCCGTACTGCTGCTCGGTCGGCTGCGCGGCATCTTTGGGGCGCACCAAGATGTCATACGCCCCCCGCCAGTGTTCGTCCAACGTGCTGCTAACTCGTACTACCGCGTTCTGGTTGGCGGCTACGTAGGTGGACAGGCCGGAACTGACCGCCAGCAGGCCGAGGATGAGCAGGATTGTGCGGCCTGTGCGGTTCAACAAAGAACGAATGGCATACTTTATCATATAATCGCCCTCTTATATTATTCATCAGATTAGCAAAAGGTTCGGGGTAGCTGCTATCGTGTGGTGGCCCGATACTGCCCCCATTTGCCATTTTGGTAGTGCAATATCGCATCGCCCACCGCCCAGCCTTCACTTGACGTGACCATCTGCAAGCCCCATGTGCGTTCCCCGGCCAGCTTGTCCACCACCTGCCACTTGCCCGCGCGGTAGTGCAGGGCGGTGCCGCTCAATCCTGTCACCCAGCCCTCGTCCGGCGAAGTCAGCGCAATTGCCCACAAATCTTGCGTCGTCGGGCTGGCGACTAGCTGCCATTGCCCCGCCATGTAGTGCAGGATGACCCCACCCGCACCCACCGCCCAGCCTTCACTTGCCGATAGCATCTGTATGTCGTACAGCACCGCCTTGGTCGGGCTGCTCACCTGTTGCCACGCGCTGCCATCGTAGTGCAGCAGCGTGCCCCCCTGCCCCGCCATCCAGCCTTCTTCCTTGCTCACCATGCTGATGCTGCTCAACCAGCCCTTGTACGGGCTGCTCTCTTGCTGCCACTGGCCGCCCCGGTAGTGCAGTATTGTTCCCTTCAACCCGCAAGCCCAGCCTTCATCCTTGCCCATCGCCAAGCCCCATAGCTCAGTATCGCTAATCGGGCGGCTCACTGCTTGCCACTTGCCGTTGTAGTGCAATATCGTCCCCTGCTGCCCCACTGCCCAGCCGTCGTTTGTCGCCAGCATCTTCACGTTGTACAAGTGTGCGCTGCCGCCCACCTTTACGTCTTGCCATGTCGTGCCATCGTAGTGCAGCAGTAGCGTGTCCGAGCTACCATCCGCATAGCTGCGCCAGCCAGCCATCCAGCCATCGCTGGCACTCAACATAGACACACTCTTGAACACCTCCGACGGTGGCTCTGGTGTCGGCGGGGGGCTAGGCACAGCCACTGGCGTGGGTGTAGGTGGCACTGCGGGGGTGGAGTTGCCGCTGTCACACCCTACCAACAAAAGGCAGAGCAGTAGCATGGTTATTCTTCGCATCGTCGCCTCTCTCCACATCAACGTTGCTGCTGCATCACGCTAATCAATTGCTGCCGCGGCGTGAGCAGTATCGCATACAACGCGCTCAGGCTGCACAGTCCCAGCATCACCACCATCCCCACCGGTATCACCCACCATGCACTCAGGATCATCTCGCTGCGGCTCGCCAACGCCACCCCCACCGCTAGCCCCGCCCCCACCAGCCCACCAATCAGCCCCAGCCAGATGCCCTCCAAAAGCAGGCTCAAGCGTACCGCCCCCGCCCGCCACCCCACCGCTTGCAGCAACGCTAGCTCGTGCCGCCGCTCCAACACCCCCACCGCCAAGTGGTCGGCCACCGCGAGGATGCTGATAATCAACGCGCTGCCCACCATGATGTAGTGGTACGGCTGCACCTCCAGCCCCACGAACTGCCCCAGCAGCGTCACCCGCAGCGTCCCGCTCAGGGCCACGAGGCTGGCACTCAGCAGCATCAGCAGGGTAGTGGCAATCGCCACCCCGCTCCCCGCCAGTATCGCCCGCAACCGTCGCCTGCTCAGGTTGCGCCACGCGAACCCCGCCAAACCCCGCCAGCCCACGCTCCCCCCTCCCCCGAACAGCCGCTCCCGCCCCCCCTTGCCGCTACTGCCGACGGGTACGGCCACCTCGCCCCGCTGCAATAGCTCGGCAATCGGCTGGCGCACCACCCACAGCGCGGGGCCGACGCTGGCCGCCACGTACAATCCGAACACCACCACCCCCACCCCTGCTGCTTGCTCCGGCGGGGCCACCAGTCCCAGCCCCTGCGCGATGAGGATCGCGAGGGCCACCGCCGCCAGCCCCCCCAGCAACCCCAGTATCGCTGCCTCCCCCACCACCAGCCCGCCGATGTCCCGCCGTCGCCAGCCCACCGCTTGCAACAACGCTAGCTCCCGCCGTCGGCTCAAGGTCGAGAGCAGCGATTGGCTAATCAGATACAGCAAGCCCGCGATGCCTGTCCCCGCCAGCATCAGCAGCGAGGCACTATCAATCCCACTCTGGATGCTGGCCGCCGCCCCCAGCGTGGTCCACTGCTCCTCGACGTAGCCCAGCGGAGCCACGCTGCCGTCGGGGGAGCCGGGGATGTAGACCAGCACCGTCTGCGGGCTGCTCCCCGCCACGATGTCCACGTGCAGCCCCGTCGCCTTGATAATCTCCGCGGCCACCGCCTCCACCTTCTTGACGTTGTCGGGGGTGTAGCGGTCAATCCCCGCCACCCGCACCCTAATCGCGTCAATGCAGTGGTCGCCCCTGAAGAAGCGGGCGGCGGCGATGTTGGTGAGGGCAAGGGGCGGGCCGGGGATGAAGGAGGCGGGGTTGATGGTGGGGTGGAGGGTGACAGGGCCGCCGGGCAGGGGGTTGCCATTCGCATCGCGCACCAGCTTGACGAGGGGGGGCTGGTAGATGCCCAGCGGGGCGTAGGTGAGAGGGTCGGGGTGGCGGATGCGGTCGGGCAGCTTGGCAAGGTCATAGCTACCCACCTCGTTGAAGGTGAAGGGTACTTTGCCGTCGGCAGCATCTTTCTTGGATATAGTTACCCCATTCACCGGCGCAACTTGTGGGAGTGAACGAAACGCGGTTTCGCCAGTGACGGTAATGATTGTTTGCGCGTCCGGCTTCGGCTGGGCTGCCAAAGACAACATCCCCGCTAGGTCGGAAGCTGCTTTGTAGCTGGTGTAGCTTATTGCCCCCGGCTGATACACTGCGCCAGTTCCGCTGAAATCCCAAGAGATAAAGCCCGGTGATGTAGTTATAGATGGAGGAGTATTAAGCAAATCTACCCTTATAGGTTGCACTGACATAGGCTTTAGCACCGTGCCGTAGTCGAAGGAGCTATACAGTATGCTCTTAATTACTGGCTGGTTTAGCTTGTCCAGATATGCTCTTAGCACGCCGACCTCGTCACTGGCATTTTGACCGGGTACGTATCCTCCTGTCTGCTGAATAGTCTGGAGCGTGTCTGTATCCACCATTCGCAGCTTATCAACCTTAATTGTAGTGGGCAGGCTAACATAAGTGCTAGCTGCGTAGATGATCGGAATGTTAGGGCCATCGGGATTACGGATGAGATTGAGGTCATCTTCTCTCGCCTCATCCGCATTGATTGTACCATCTGCTACTCCTTTAGTTACTTCTTCTTCGCTAGGCACCTTTTCCGTAGTGTATCCATCGTTATTTGCTAGGTACTTGCCACTGCTGATGCCCGTGTTCAATCCAGTGAGTTGGCTTTCATCTCTAGGGTCTATGCCCACTACAAGGGTCCAGATTGCAGGTGGGGTTTCGACGGATGTCATGACTCTACCATCAGTGAGATGGGCGATACCTTTAGCAGTGGCAAAAAGCACAACGTTCTCAGTCTTATAGTTGGGGTCGGCGGGTAGGTTGGGGTCGCGGGGATTGTCTGGACGCTTAATCGCATAATATTGATTGAGGTTTACCAAGTTGGTGGTGTTGTAGCCATTAGTTGAACTTATAACTGAACTTACGCGGTACAGTGAAGTTTCCGTCTGCGGAGGTATTACAATAGTCATCTTTGCCGATGTATTACGTAGGTACCCGATTGCTGCCACGGGTGCAGCAACATCAACCCCTGTAATCTGCTCGATTTTCTTCCAATCCGCTACGCTTATTCCGGAGTTACCCACGCTAAGATAGTTACTCTCCACCACGCCATATTGCTTCTCCACCTCCTGCGGAGCATCTTTGGGGCGCACGAGGATGTCATAGGCACCACGCCAGTGTTCGTCCAGCGTGGTATTTACCCGCACGATTGCATTCTGGTTAGCGGACACATAGGTAGACAGTCCGGTGCTGAGGGTGAGTAGCCCTACCATTAGCAACAGATTGCGGAAGGACTGCTTTAGCATAACGCGGAGTAGATATTTAAGCATGAGGTTCTCTCTATTAAAATCATCTGAACGGGGTGTCAGCGACAAGGCTTGGTCGCTGACACCCCGGCAGAAAGCTAATCTAGCGTTGGCAGTTTACGTTTACGCTTGAGCTATTACTAGCCTTAGTACGTGCGCCATCAGTTACGCTGAGATGTTGGTCTTTAATGCCAGTGCTGCCATAACTATCGTCGTAATCCTCGCTCGTGAAGGTCGCACCACTCTCAGAAAATCCACCTCCGCTGCCACCGGTGGTGAAAGTAACATTGTATGGCGAGGTTCCGCCCCAGCTTGTACTCCAGTGGAAGTTCTGACCAACGCAACCCGTCTGCGAGTGAGGGCTGATGCTAGCACTAGCAGCCAATGCCATTGTACCACCAGCAATGACTAGGGCCAGTACCAGCGCAAGTGCTAGCACCTTCGTCCGCTTAACCGTAGTTACGAACCTAAACACCGCTTTGCCCCTTTCCTTGTACTTGTCCAATCTTTCGGTGGAGGGACCGCCCCTCCACTGAATATTGTACTCAGTACCGAGCAAAGCGCAATACACGGATTACCGTATGCAGAAATCCGTATACGGATTCCTGTATGTGGTAATCCCTATTCTTGTTCAAGCGCGGCCTCGTGACGGTGCCGTTCCCGCTTCAGCATCCGCTCGTGCCAAATTACCGCTTGGACGCGGCTCTGCACCCCCAGCTTGGTGTATAGGAAGGACAGGTACTTCTCGACCGTGTTCTCCTTCAACCCTAGCTCTTGGGCAATCTGCTTGTTGCACAACCCCAACTTCAGCATATTGAGCAGTTGATGCTGTCTTGTGGTCAATTTGCTGCTGCGCTCCTCCTCAAGTTCATCCACAAAGCCTCCTCTGCTAATCACCGCCCCCGGCCAGCAGCGAGGATGGCTACGCACAACTCTATTTTACCACTAACGATAAATGATGTCAAGAGTAACATTTAGTATCTTCTACACAGTTACTGAGTGATAGTTATATTCACCGCGTTGCTATGCGTCTGGTTGCCCGCCTTGTCGCTGACAATGACCGCGAGAGTGTGGGGGCCGGGGCCGAGTTTGCGGAGGTCGAGCTTGACCGTGTACGGCCCTTCACCACTGATAGTGTCGTAGAGTTGGCCGTCCACGAGGTATTGCACGCTGGCGACCGCGAAGTTGTCGGCAGCATCGGCGGTGAACGGTTCGGGCAGCCCCGCGTTGGCGGCGATGCTGAAGGTGGCGTTGGCGGTGGGGTAGAGGATACCGGCGCGAGGGGGCAGCGCGTCCACCACCACTTGCACCTGCTCGTCGTTGCGCTGGCCGCCGAGGGTGTAGGCGAGGTGGAGGCTGGCGAGGCCGTTCGTCCCTGACGTGTTCCAGTGGGCGAGGATACCGTTGGCTTGGTCGGCAGGGCTGGCGAGGGGGATTGGTAGACCGCTATCGCCGCTGCGCCCCATCGTGAGCGACAGGTCGGTGGCTCCATCGGGTAGGTGGCCGCGCACTTCCACCACCCCACTGAGGTATTGCCCATCAGCGGGGGCGGTCATCACCCCACCAGCATTCCGCCCCGCCGCCACCCCCCGCGGCGAGTATTCGCGGGGCGGCTGCGGCCAACCCTGCGCCTTCACCCAGTCGGCATACTCCGGCGGCAATATGGCATAGACTTGGGTGATCACATCAGCGGCGGGGGTGGAGCGGGTGGCAAGCAGGCCGTTGCTGCGGTCTATCCTCATCGGCTGATAGAAGTTGTCGCTGAGGACCGGCTGGGTGCCCGCGATGAATACTTCGCGGCGGCGGTCGTCGCAATAGGGGGTGGGCAGCAGGCCGCTGAGGGCGCACACCTCCACATCGCGCAACCCCGCGGGGCGGGGGAAGTCGCGGATGGGCAGGCCGTCGCTGGCCTGCACCATAAAGTCGTGCCAAATCGGGGCCGCGCCGGTCACGCCGGTGCTGCCCTCCATATGGCTGTTATCGTTGTTGCCCACCCACACCCCCACCACGTATTCCATGGTGTAGCCCACCGTCCAGTTATCCCGATAATTGGTGGTAGTGCCGGTCTTGGCGGCGGCGGGGCGATTGTCCAGCGACAGCGGGCTGTAGCGGCCAAAGCTGGGGATGCGGGCGAAGTTATCGGACAAGATATTGGTGAGGATGTAGGCGACCTGCTCGCCCTGCCTGCCCAGTGCTTGCACCCGCTGCGGGGGCTGGAACTGTTCCAGCACCTTACCGTTCGCATCCTCCACCCGCAGGATGGCGGTGGGCGGGGCGTACTCCCCACCGTTGCGGAAGGTGGCATAGGCGGCGGTCATGTCCAGCAGGCGCACCTCGCCGCCGCCGAGGGTGAGGCTGAGGCCATACTTGGTGGGGTCGGGGTCGAGGGTGGAGAGGCCGAGGTTGCGGGCCAGCTTCAGCATATTGTCCACCCCCACGCGGCTGATCAACGCCACCGAGGGCACATTGTAGGAGTTGGCAAGGGCGTAGCGCAGGGTGACGGGACCGTGATAGAGGCCGTCGTAGTTGAGCGGCATATACAGCGAACCGTCGCGGTCAGGGTAGGTGGTGGGGAGGTCGGGGAGCAGGGTTGCGCCGGTCGCCCCCTGCATCAGGGCGGCGGCGTAGGTAATCGGCTTCATGCTGCTACCCGGCTGGCGGGGGGCGAGTGCCACGTTGACCTCGCCGTCAATCGCGGGGTCGAAGTAGTCTGCGCTGCCTAGCATCGCTAGTATCTGATTGGTGGCGGGGTCGAGGGCGACGAGGGCGGCGTTGCTGACGTGGTTCTGCCTAATCGCGGCAAGGTGATTGACCGCCACCCGCTGGGCGATGTCCTGCAAGGGCAGGCTGAGGGTGGTGTAGACGCGCAAGCCGCCTCGCTCCACCATCTCGCGGCCATACTTCGCCTCCAGCAGGTCACGCACATACATCACAAAGTGGGGGGCGGTGATGCTGAAACGTTGCCCCGCATAGCGCAACTGCTCGTCGGCGGCGGCATCGGCTTGCGGCGGGGTGATGTAACCGCGCTTCACCATCAAGTTGAGGACGGTACGGCGACGGGCCTCGGCGGCGGCAGGGTCGGTGAGCGGGTTATAGGCGTTGGGAGCGGCGGGCAGCCCCGCCAGCATCGCACACTGGGCCAAGTCGAGGTCACGAGCAGATACTCCGAAGTAGGACTGCGCCGCCGCCTCCACCCCGTAGCTCTGGTTGCCATAGTAAATCTGGTTTAGGTAGAGGGCAAGGATGTCGTCCTTGCTGTACTTCTGGTTGACTTGGAAGGCCAGCACCACCTCGCGGGCCTTGCGCCAGTAGCTCTGCGCCGCTTGCTCCTCGCTGCTGAACAGCACGGTGCGGGCTAGCTGCTGAGTGATAGTGCTACCCCCGCTGACCACCTTGCCCTCGCCGAGGTTCAGCCATAGGGCGCGGACCAGGCTGCCCACATCGAAGCCGGGGTTGAAGTAGAAGTCGGCATCTTCAGTTGCGATGGTGGCATTGCGGAGGTTGGGGGGGATGTCGGCAAGGGGGATGACCGTGCGCCGCCCCACGTTGGGGTCGCTGATTTCGTAGAGCAGCCGCCCGTCACGGTCGAAGATGCGGGTGGATTGCGCGGGGGGGCGGTTCAGCCCATCCAGCGACGGCAAGTCCTTCGCGATGTACCAGTACAACCCCGCCGCCGCCACCACCAGCAGCACCAGCAGTACCAGCACGGCGCGGGCCAGCCGCCCCAGCCAACGGCGCAGGAGGGGATGCTTTGGGGTTGCCGGTTGCAGGTTAATGCTGGACATGGCTGCCGCTTCTAGTTCTACCTTCTACCTTACGCCTAGAAGTCGCCGCTGCTGCCACCGCCACCACCGCCACCGCCGCCGCCGCCACCGCCGCCGCCACCGCTGTCACCACCACCACCGCCGAACGAGGACTCGAAGCCGCCGCCACCGCCGCCGCTAGAGCTGCTGCTGCCGCCGCCACCGCCGCCACCCCCGCCACCCCCGCCGAAAATATCGCTGAGGAAGCCTCCGACACCGCCGCCGCTGCTGCCACTGCTGCCACCGCTGCTGCCAAAGGGGGACTCGAAGGTGCCGCCGCCCGCGTGGTCCGGGGGTGGACTGGCGTTGAAGCTGGGGTTGTTGCCACCAGAGTCGCCCCCGCCGCCGCTATTGTTGGGCTGATTGTTGCCACCCCCGCCGCCCCCGAAGGGGATGGGGATGGGGATGATGCCGCCGCCACCGAACAGCCCGCCGCCCCCGTAGCCCCCCCCGCCATAGCCGGGATAGCCACCGTAGCGACCCATACGTTGCTGCACCCGCCGCGTCGTCCCCCGCACGCTGCTGAAGATAGCGAATACCACGATGAGCAGGATAATCCCGCATAGGCAGGTGCCGAACCCAAAGCCGAAGAAGCTACCACTATCGGTGCTGGCCACGGGGGCGGGCTGATTGTTGTTCGAGGTGTTGCCACCGGAGGTAACGGGCGGGCGGCCACTGGACGAGGTGAAGCCGCTGCCCGGTGCGCCGCTGATGCCTAGCGCGTCGGAGGCTTGCCCCCCCAACGCTGCGTCCAGCGAGTAGAGGCTGGCGAAGATGGCGGGGGCGTATTGGGGGCCGCCGCTGGCCCGCAGGTAGTCAATCCCTGCGTTGTAGGCGATGGTTGCGTCGCTGTTGCTCAGGCCGCTGCTCTTGCCCACCAGCACCACGTAGCTGCCGCTGCCCGAACTGCTCTTCAGCTTGACCCCGATAATCGCCCCGTTGCTAGGCATCTGGCCGCGCATCGCGTTGGTAAACGCGGTGGTATCGCCACTGAAGTTGCTGGTGGTGACGATGGTGACGGGAATCTTCATCGCGTTGGCAAACTTAAGCAGGTCGGCGCGTTGGGCACTAGTCAAGATGTTGCCGTCGTCGCTCAGTTGCGAACCCGCCGCCGCGACCGGCAGGGCGAGGATGAGGCCGAGCCACATCGCCACCCACAACCCCGCGCCTATCTTCAGCAATCTGTTCATCGCATTCCCCCTTCGTTGGGCGTAAAGTCCTATCTAAATATCAAATCGCCAAGCCCATGAGCATTTAGGTGCAGGCGTGATTGAACCCACCCCTCCGGTATAAAATCCAAAATCTAAAATCTAAAATCAGAAGTCCGGCCCGCTGCCACCGCTGCCACCACTGAACACCGCACCGAGGATGCCGCCGAGGATATTGAAGGCGACAGAGGCGACCGCCCCCGCGGCCTGCGCCGCCGCTTCACTGCTGACGCTGGCTCCCACCGTGCCGACAGTGGTAGCAACGTTGCTCTCGAAGCTGCCGCCCCCGCCGCCCACCACGCTGCTCTTGCCATCCGACCCGCCCCCGATGCTGGACTCGAACTTGCCGCCGCCCCCACCGCTGCTGCTTGCCACATTGCCGCTACCGCTCCCACCGAACGTGCTGGCAAAGTCGCCACCCCCGGCATTGGCGGGCGGCGCAGGGATGTTGCCCCCACCGCCCCCACCGCCGCCGTAGCTGCCCCCGCCCAACCAGATGGGGTAATATATCGGCCCATCATCGTGGTAGCCACCGCCCGATGTGCCGCCCGTGCGCGGGGCCGGGTGCGGGTGCTGGAACAGGCGATACAGCCAGCGCAGGAACAGGAAGATGAGCCA
>JBBSEE010000036.1:0-10742 GCA_038239995.1 Chloroflexia bacterium
CAATACTCGCGGAATGCGCCGCTCAGGGTATCGCAGGTGGCCTCAAAGTATGTCACAAGTGCGTCGTGGGGGTCGGGCACGCGCAGGGCAGGATTGACGGGCGGGGCGGAAGTGTAGCCATAGTCCAGCACAAGGCCGGATAGCCCCACCTCCAGCGCATGACCAGCGTCGCTGATACACACGGCAGCGAGATTGCCGCGCAAGTCGGCGGGCAGCGGCTCGTAATCCCATGCTCCGTTGCGGTAGCCGAGCAGCAGGGGGCGGATGAAGGTTGGCCCCCCCGCGCCGCCACTGTCATCTTGATAGAACAGTGTGCCTACCGCCAAGCCGAAGTTCGCATCCGCAAAGTACGCCCCGCTGAGGTAGGATGACTCGTACACTCCACCAATCGGTCGCGGAGGCGGGTTGGCAATGGTGGCATTGTCGGGCAGGGCGGGCTGCCAGAAGCCTGTGCTGCGATGTATCGCGTATAGGCGGGGGCCGCATACCGAACAGATGCCAGTGCGAGTGCCGAACGCCCACGCCTCGGAGTCGTCAATCGCGCGTACCGCCCCCAAACCCGCCGCGCACTCGGTCGCGCCACAGGGGGGCGGGGCTAGCTCGGTGTCCCAACTACCCGCGTGGTAATGCCATATCCCCGGCCCCACCGCCCAGCCTTCGTCCGCGCTGGCAAAGTGTAGGGCGCGGATACCCTCATCGCCGCTAATCGAGGTGTTGGCCTGCCACTGCCCGCTGCGGTAGTGCAGCAGCACCGGGGTATAGGTATGTCCCCCATTCGCGGGAGGCAAGCCGCCCACCACCCAACCTTCGGCTCCGTCGGCGAACATCTGAATCGCGGCTAGCTGGGCTTTCGCCGCTGCGCCCGCCACTTCATGCCAGCCGCCCGCGTCGCGGTGGGCAATCAGCCCGCCATCACCCACCGCCCAAACGTTGTCATCGGCCAGCGCGGCGACGGACTTGAGCGGGGCGCGAAAGGTTTGGGGCGAAGATGCCTTCCAGTTGCCCCCCACATAGCTGAACTGATACGCCAACCCCACCCCATCCGCGTTGCTGCCTACCACCCACGCATCATCCTTGCCCAGCATCGCCACGCTGCTGAGGGTCACATTGGCGGCGACTATCTTGGGTACTACCGCCCACGCCCCATTCACCTGCGCCTGCGCCCCCATCCCGCGCGGCAGCATCAGCAAGGCCAGCAGCACCCCCGCCGCCGCTATTCGGCTCATTTTGCACATCGCCCGCTCCTTTCGTCACCCACCGTAATCCCCGCAACGTATGCTTATTTTAACACAGCTAGGACTTATGCAGTTGAGCAGGGCGGGCCGCCGCCCCTACCCAATTAGGCGTGGATGACTGTCCCTTCCGCCCGCCCCCACCGCAAGGGGGGAGGAAACTAGCGGGGGTTTGGGGGGATGACCCCCAACTGCTGAAGCATTGGTCGGCTAGTGGTAAGCTGGTATCGTCGCCAGCGGACGTGGCAATTAGCATGGTGGTGGGTCAGCTGCTGGGGGTCAACCCCCCAGACCCCCGCTCGTCTCCCCGTCTTTTTATGGGAGTTCGCGATTGGACAAGGCGGGCGGTGGCTCACCCCTACATCATGCTCACTTATTCTTCATCACTAAAACTGTAAAGATAGTGCTTTCATCTTTCATCTTTTATCTTTTATCTTTTATCTGCCGTCACGGCAGCCAACCATACCCTTGCAGCACCTCGCGGCCCAGCAAGCCGAGGCTAATCTTGTAGGGGTCAGGCAGTTCGGGGTGGTACTCGAAGCGGTTGCGCTCGAAGTATTGAACCGTGTACGCCTTGCCGTCGGTTTTGCTCACCTCGGTGAACGCCTCGCTAATCGGGTAGCCGTACACCGCCAACCCGCCGTGCTGCTGCCAATAGTCGAGGAAGGGAGGCATCATATTGTGGCCGGTCTCGCCGAAGTAGACGGCGACCGGGTTCATCATCGCAGGGGTGCGCTGGAAGGGGGGTTCGCTCTCCCGCCCGGTGGTGATGGTGCGCCCCAGCAGGCCGAGGCTGACTTTGTAGGGGTCGGGCAGTTCGGGGTGGAACTCGAAGCGATTACGCTCGAAGTATTGTACGGTGTAGTACTGCTTGTCCTCATAGCTCGACTCGCTAGACTCCTCGGTGAGGGGATAGCCGAACTGGGCCAGCCCGCCGTGTGCCAGCCAATACTCGCGGAATGCGCCACGTAGGGTGTGGCCGGTGGCCGCAAAGTACATCACCAGTGGGTCGTGGGGGTCGGCGACCGGGCCAGTAGGGAAGGTGTTGCCGGGGTGCTGTTGGGTATGGTTGCCGTAGGCGTAGCTGAACACCAATCCCTGCGCCCCGACCGCTAGTGCGCCCTGTGCCCCCATGTATACCGCAGTCAGCACCCCGCGCACGTTCTCCTGCGTAGGGTCGTAGCTCCACTTGCCATTCTTGTAGCGAATCACCAGCGGGGCGGTATAAGAGGCAATATGGGGGTCGCCTGCATAGTTGTAGCTGCCCACCAGCACCCCATTGTTCGCGTCACTGAAGTAGGCTCCGTCGAGATAGGAAGAGACGTAGGGGCTGTCCATGGGCAGTTGCTGGGGGTTGTCCACTGTTGCCCCCGGCAACACGTTCTGCCACTTGCCTTCGCTGCTACGGTGAATGACGTAGTGATGTGCAACACATATCCCGCAAGTGCTGGCGTAGGAGCCGACTGCCCATGCCTCGCCGTTGCCCACCGCCCGCACCGCTTTGAACACGGGATAGCAGCCTACCTCGGCGCACGGCTCAGGGATGCTCTCCTTGCCCCAGCCGCCGTTGCTATAGTGCCAGATGCCGAGGTGGTTATCGCCAACTGCCCAGCCACCGTCGGCGGCGAAATGCAGGGCGTATATCGCGCCATCGCCGCTTATCGAGTTGTCCGCCTGCCACTTGCCGTCCTTGTAGTGTAGCAAGGCGGGGCGACGCAGCGGGTCCTTGTCGTCGCCGGGCAGCGCACCGGCAGCCCAGCCTTCCTCACCCATGCCGAACATCTGAATGGCGTATAGGTCGGCGGTGGGCAACGGGTTGTCCATCTCATGCCACTTGCCAAGGCCATCTTGGTGGGCAATCAACCCCTTGTCGCCCACCACCCATCCCTCTTGGTAGTATCCCGCCGTCACCACCGCGTGCAAGGGGGCGCGAAAGGGCTGGCCCCCGCCCCCGACCCAAAAGCCATACGGCATACTTTTGCCTAGCTCATACAGCACCCCTTGCCCCGCGCTGTTGCTCCCCGCCGCCACCGCATAGGGTTCAAGCACGGGGGCTACGGTGTAGCCGGTCGGCACGTAGAAGACGCTGTCAAGGGTCACGTCGCTGGGTAGTAGCTCAGGCACGGCTTGCCAAATGGGGCTAGCCTCTGCCCGCGCCCCGCCCCCGCTGCCCGCCCCCAAACCCAGCAGTAGCAATATCGCCAATATGGTGGATAGCCGCGCTCTCCTGTTCATCACTTGCTCCTTTCGCTTGTATAATCAGCATCGCTAAGGTATAACGAAGCAGCGGGGGTCGAGGTTGCACCTACTTATCCTCATAACTTCTTACCATACGGTAAGTGATTCACCCAAAATCATTGTGCAAACCCTTGACAAGAACAGCCCTGATAAGCTATAATGCGCTAACCGAGCGGTAAGTAATAGCGAGGAGCAAGATGACCACCGAGCAGGTTAGCATTGAACATAGCGAAGAGACGCTGGAGCGTATCCTCAGTGAGGCGGAGCGGCTATTCTCCCTGTATGGCTACAAGGGGGTGGCCCTCAGCCAAATCGCCGAGGCTTGCGCGATTAGCAAGCCCGCGCTTTACTATTACTTCCGCGACAAGCAGGAGTTGTACACCCAAGTGCTGTTGCAGCAGGTGGTTCGCCACCAGCGCGAGTTTCAACATCTGCTCGCGGGCAAGACGGTGCGGGTGGGGTTGGGCGATTTGGCCGCCTATCTGCGGGTGAACACCACCTACGATGTGGCCCAGATGCGAGCGGATATGCGCTCCGAACTGGACGAGGAGCGCCGCCGCATCGTGGGCCAAGCCTACGCGGAGGGCTTCTTCGGCCCTATCCATGCCCTGTTTCGTAGTGGGGTGGCTAGCGGCGAACTCCGCTCCGACACCGACACCGAACTGGCCGCATGGATGTTCATGAACGCGATGTCGGCGATTTGCAACCCCGGCAACAGCCTCGCCCCGCTGCGGCCCGACGGTCGGCGCATCGAAGATACGTTGATTGATACCCTGCTGGACGGTATTATTAACCCGAACAATAAGAATATCTAATCAAGAGGAGCTACCCACATGAATGAGCAACAGGTTGCTACCGACCCAATGTCCGGCGGCTGGCCGCAGAGTGATGCGCCCAAAGACGAGCCGAAGGGGGGTTTGGCCTACAAGTGGAAGGTACTGATTTCGGTGGTATTCGGCCTATTCATGGTCATCCTCGATTCGACGGTCATCAACGTCGCGCTTAAGACCTTGCAAGGCGAGTTCAAGGCCAGCACCAACGAGGTGCAATGGGTGATTAGTGTGTATACCCTTGCGCTGGGCATCGCCACCCCACTGGCGGGCTTCCTCGGCGACCGTTTCGGCATCAAGCGCGTGTACGTGGCCGCGCTGTCGCTGTTCACCATCGGTTCGCTGTT
Organism: Chloroflexia bacterium; assembly: GCA_038239995.1. GTDB lineage: Bacteria > Chloroflexota > Chloroflexia > QHBQ01 > QHBQ01 > QHBQ01. Next base: position 4,648 of record JBBSEE010000036.1, read on the forward strand.
GTGTGGCTTCAGCAGCGCGTTTGGCAGTCTGCCCTTGCTGGTCATCTTCCGCGCAATACAGGGGGCGGGCGGGGGCATCGCCCTGCCACTGGGCACGGCCCTCTTGTTCGGCGCGTTCAGCCGCAAGGAGCAGGGGTTGGCCTTCGGTATCTTCGGTATCGTGTTGGTGTTCGCTCCCGCTTCTGGCCCGCTGCTGGGCGGCTGGCTGGTTGACCACAACCTGTGGGAGTGGATATTCTACGTCAACATCCCGATTGGGGTATTGGGGGTCAGCCTTGCCAGCTTGTGGCTGAAGGAAAGCCGCAGCCCCCGCAAGCCGAGGGTAGATGTGTTGGGCATCCTGTTCTCTACCGTCGGCTTCGGGGCAATACTGTATGGCGCGTCTATCGCTGGTGAACAGGGGGTGGGTTGGGGCGACCCATCGGTGCTGATTAGCTTCGCGGTTGGAGTATTGGGCCTGCTTGCTTTCGTCGTTACCGAGCTGCGGGTAGCCGACCCCTTGCTCGACCTGCGCCTGTTTCGGATTCGCAACTTCCTTATCGCCAACATCGTGGGCTGGGTGGGCATTATCGCCCTATTCGGGGCGGAGTTCTTGCTGCCGCTTTACCTCCAGATACTGCGGGGCAAGAGCGCGTTCGACACCGGCCTGATACTGTTGCCCCTCGCCATCGCCTCCGGCTTCGCCACCCCCATCGCCGGGTTGCTAGCGGACAAGATTGGCCCTCGCCCCTTCGTGGTCGCCGGTTTTGGCCTGCTCGCTTTCAACACGTGGCAGCTATCGCAGATTGACCTGAACACCGACATCGGGTATATCCTATTCCTCGTCACCCTGCGTGGCCTCGCCCTCGGCCTCGTGATTCAGACCAGTACCGTAGCCGCCATCCGCGATGTGCCACCGCCCCAGATTGCGCGAGGCACATCGCTGATTAACGCCACGCGGCAAACTATCCAATCTATCGGGATCGCCATCCTCGCCACTGTGCTTGCCAGCGCGATTACGGTGAAGATACCGGAGCAGTTTGCCAATGCCACCGGCAACTTCGACATCAGCAAGTTGCCCCCGCAGGCGCAAGCTCTCTATCACCAGTTCCAAGACCAGTATATTCAGGGCTTGCAGACCGCATACACAATCACTATGGCTATCGCTGTAGTCGCCACGTTGCTGGCCCTGATGCTGCCCGGCTGGCCCGCTAAGTTCGACCAAGCCGCTACCCCCGCCACTATTGAAGGTGCGCCCAACGAACGAATCGTCGCTCCCACACACTGATAGCATCAACAACTAAATAAAGCTGCCTTCGGTCTGCTGGTTGCCATACCAGTAAATAGCAGCAGGCCGAGGGCGGCTTGGAGGAATTGCAGGTCGAGCTTGAGGTCGTAGCCAGCGATGGCGATGAGCAGCAGGCCGAGGCCAAAGGGGGTGCTGCCCGCCCAGCCGCGCGTCGGTCCCGTCAATGCCTGCACTAGGGTGTATACCAACGCCCCCAGCACCACCACGTAGAAGGGCCATGGCAGGGTGAATTGATAGCCGCTGCTGAATATCACGATGTAGGCAGGCACATCCACCTTCATGGGGGCGAGGAATAGGCCGCTGAGGGTTAGCATCGCCGCCCCGCTGCTAATCAAGGCGGCACGGCTGAACGGCTGGGTCAGAGCGTAGCAGGCGAAGATGAGTAGCCCGTTCAGCATCACGAATAGCTGGCCGACCGCGTACACATCCGCAGCGTGCAACTCCGCGCCGGGGTACAGGTTGTTGGTCATCACGTAGTAGGCTTGGGCAAGATAGGCGAATGCTATCAGGCCGAACATTACGCGCCCCCGCCAATCGGGTGACTGCGCGATGCCGACCCCGACCAGCAGCAGCAGGGTGAGGTACATCACTGTTTGGTAGACCACATCGCCGCTGTGGGTGGTGAGGAACAGTAGGGGGGTGTAGACCAACCCAGCGGTCAGCCCGATTGTGGCCGCCAGCCGCAGCCAGCGGGATGCGCCATTGGCGGTCAAGGTGCTGCGCCAACTGTTCGCCAGCCCCAGCGCAATCGCCAGCCAGCATAGCACTATCGCCATGTTCAGGCTGTAGCCGGTGATGCGGTTGACCATGGTGAACAGGTCCAGCACCCACTGGTCGGCCCCGCCAATGGTTAGCGAGGTGCCCATCCGCGACAGGCCGCGCTGGAACAGCAACTCCACTCCGCAGGCAATTGTGGCCGCCACGCTGAGGTAGGTCACGAGGTTTGAGGTTTGAGGTTTGAGGTTTGAGGCAGCGGGATAGTTTATCTCGCGCTCGGTTATGCTCCCACCTACCCCTCCCGGTGGGGGGGGTTGTTCCTCCGCCAATGAAGGGGGCAGGGTGGAGATAATTGTCGGTTGGTTCTCCACAGGTTAGTCCGACGTGCTGGTTTCTAGCTGGTCTTTGAGCCTATCTTGCATTGTGGGGCTGGTTTCCAGAGGCGACTTGAGCCGCTCCTGCACCGCTGCGCCCAGTCGCTGGTCGGCGTGGCCCTGCGCTGCTTCCTCGGCGGTGAGGCGGCGCAGCACCATCGAAAGCACCACCATCACCTCGATGTCAGGGGCGACCTCGATTTGCAGGCGACGCTCGAACACCTGCGTTACCTTGCCGATTAGCCCACCCACTGTCACCACCATATCGCCCGGCTGGATGCTGGCGAGTTCGCGCTTCTGCTTCTTGCCCTCCAACTGCTGAGGCAGGATAAGGAAGATATAGAACAGAAAGGCGACGAACAATCCAGTCATATATACTTGGGCCATGCCGTCCATTATGCCACCCCCTTGTTTGCCTATCTTTACCCTTTTCGGGTATAATTATACCAAACCTTTGTTCAGTTTTTCACGATTGACGTTGACCTGATATGAGTAATTATAGCCCGATATGGGGATAACGTCAACATTGGGGTGTGACGTTTGAGTTTCGTAGGGGCGGGTTGCACTCGCCCACCACCCGATATGGGGATAACGTCAACATTGGGGTGTGACAGTGGCGGCAATAGATGAGCGCAATGTAATCAGGCGTACCCAGCAAGAGCTACACGCGATTTGGCGGTGGCTGTACCAAATCGGGCGCGGGGGCGTAGCCTTCGGGGCAGAGGGCGGCTTCTCAGTCGAACAGATGGGGCTGGCGGTACGCTGGCTGGGAGTGGTAGTGGTGCTGCTACTCAGTCTGTTCATTGACCATATCCGCCGCCCCTCCTTCGATATGCCCGGACTTGCGGTCGCAGGGCTAGCGGTCGTCTACAACCTGCTCGTCACCCTGTTCCTGCTCAGTGGTCGCCACTATGCCAGTCGCCGCATCGTGTTTGCGGTGCTAGCGGTTGATTGGCTAGTTGCCAGCCTTGCGGTGATGCTGACGGGGCGCAGCCATAGCGTGTTCTTCATCCTCTTCTTCACCCTCGTGATTACCGCCGCCGCCCAGTTCGGCCTACACATTTCGCTCGGCTACGTGGCTGCCACCTTTGCTTTCAGCGCAACCCTATACTGGCTGGGCTTGGAATCCGACGACCTTCCCTTGCTCGGTATCCTCAGCGTGTATATCAACGCTCTGGGGCTGGCCGCTTTCGCCACCGTCGCCCTGCGTCAAGCCCTCTATGCCGAGGCAGAGCGCAGCCGACAGGAGAGCAACCGTGCCGCAGAGATGGCGCGACGGGAGCAGATGGAGCGCGACTTTCTCAGCATCGTCTCGCACGAGCTACGTAGCCCACTGACCGCGATGAAGACCTCGCTCAGTGCGGTCATCGCGGTGGAAGGTCGCCCCCCCGCGGAGCAGCGGCTGCTGGCGAACATTGACCGGAGCAACGAGCGGCTGATTGCCCTTGTCAACGACCTGCTGGATGTGGCCCGCTTGCAGGCGGGGCGGCTTACCCTCAGCCTTGCCCCGGTGGATATGCGCGAGGTGGTCGCCGATGCCGCCGCGCAGGTGCGCCCCCTGACCGAGGCGCGGGGGCAGGAGTTGCGGGTGCATCTGCCCGACCAGCCCCTCTACGTAATGGCGGACCGGCGGCGCATCGAGCAGGCGGCCTTGAACCTGCTGTTCAACGCCAACAAGTTTACCCCCAACGGCGGTCACATCAGTCTCGGCCTTAGACGTGGGGTGGGGGAGCGGGGCGAACAAGCGGTCTTGCAAGTGCGCGACGACGGGCCGGGGATGAGCGTGGCGCAGCAGGAACACATCTTCGCACGGTTCTACAGCGTCAACCAGATGGAGCAGGGCAAGCTGGCAACCCAGAAGCGCACCGGCGAGGGGTTGGGTCTCGGCCTTGCGATTACCCGCAGCCTTGTCGAGTTGCACGGTGGGCAAATCGGGGTGCAGAGTCGGCGCGGCTGGGGCAGCCTGTTCTACATCTGGCTGCCCACCTGCCCACCAGCGGAATGTGATACCAACGAGGAGGAAGGAATCGAGTGAGCGAACCAAGTCTACTGGTGATTGGTGGGGGGGCAATGGGTGCGGCCACCGCTTATCACGCCGCCAAGCAGGGCGCAACGGTGACTGTGATCGAGATGGGCGGGATGCAACGCGGACTGGCCGCCAGCAGCGACCGCCAACGCGCCTTCCGCTTCAGCTACGCCGCCAACCGCGAGTACGTGGCATGGGCGAAGGCCGCCCTCCCCCTGTGGCGTGAGCTAGAGCAGGAGAGCGGCGCGGAGTTGCTCAATCTGTGCGGGATGCTGTTCCTCGGTCATGGCGATAGCAGCTACGCGATGCAAAGCTATCAAACCCTGACCGCGCTGGGCGAGGTAGTGGATTTGCTTACCCCCGCCGAGGTCGCCGCCCGTTGGCCGCAGTTCAATGCCGCTGCGCTGGAACTGGCGGTGCTAGACCACAACGGCGGGTTCGTGGCCGCCGCTGCTGCCGTCTACGCCATGACCCGCCTTGCCGAGCAGCAGGGGGCACAGTGGATATGGGAGCGAGTGATAAATCTCAGCGAGATGGGTGGGCAAGTGGTGGCCCAGACCGCCGACGGTGAGGAGTATCATGCCGATGTCGCAGTGGTCGCGGTGAACGGTTGGGTGAACAAGCTGTTGGGGGTAAACTATGTGACCAACACCCAGCAGCCGGTGATGTATTTCGCGGCAGAGGCGGCTCAACATTCCTATCGCCCCGCCGACTTCCCCGTGTTCGCCGACCTCGATAGCGGCTACTATGGCTTCCCCACCACTAACTTCAATGCAGTGAAGGTGGCGAACCACGCCAAGGGCCTACCCATTGACCCCGACGTGCGCGGCGACCTGTCGGCCATCGCGGTGGCCGGGGTGCGCGATTGGCTGACTCAATTCATCCCTGAGCTTGCCGATGCGGCCCTAGCTGATAGTCGGATCTGCTTCTACGACAACAGCCCTGACGATGACTTCATCATTGACCGACTGCCCGGCAGCGAACGCATCGTGGTCGCCTGCGGGTTCAGCGGACACGGCTTCAAATTCGCTCCCCTCGTCGGCAAGGTGCTTGCCAATCTCGCCCTCAGCGGCGAGCAGGTGATGCCGCTAGACCGCTTTAGTATAGACCGGCTGGCGGCGGCCAACCGCTTAGGCATGGGCGAACGGCGGAGCAGTCAGCGGATTAGGTTCAGCGGAGCAGCGGAAAAGCCTATGACGTGGGGGCGGGTGGCACTCGCCCAGCGGAGCAGCGGATTTATCGCGCCCGCGTACCCCGCATCAATGCCGCATGGGAGTGTGCCGCCCGTCTAACCGTAAGGCCGTCCGTTTGTCCGTTTTCGAGTCCGCTGGCAGCCTTACCTCATAGAATAGAATTGGAGTAATCTGATGACCACAACCATCGTACCCCCGGCGCGGGCGACGATTAAACTGATGGTGGTAGATGATGACCCCGATGTGGTGGAGGCGATCAGCCTTAGCTTTGGCCTGCAATGGCCGGGCAGCACGGTAGTGGGGTTCGCGAACGGCAAGGCCGCGCTGCAACGCTTCAACCAAGAGCGACCCGATGTGGTGCTGCTGGATGTCGGCCTGCCGGATATGGACGGCTTTGAGGTTTGCCGTCGCCTGCGTGAACAGAGCGAGGTGCCCATCCTGATGATTTCCGCTCGCGAGGAGGAGATTGACAAGGTGCATGGGCTGGAGCAGGGGGC
>JBBSEE010000037.1:0-10623 GCA_038239995.1 Chloroflexia bacterium
CATTGGACGATTACACAGCGGAAGCATTGAACCTTGCCAAAGCGCAAGGGGCGGAGTACGCCGACATGAGGATGTTGGAGCGGCGCAGCGAGTCGATCGCGGTGAAGAACGGCAACGTCGAGGCGATGTCGCTGACCGAGGATGAGGGCTTCGGGGTGCGCGTGCTGGTGGACGGGGCGTGGGGCTTCGCTAGCTCCTCGCGGCTGAACAAGGATGAGGTCAACCGCGTCACCGCGCTGGCAACCCAAATCGCCCGCGCCTCCGCCCGCACCGTGCAGCAACGGGTCAACTTGGGCGCACCGATCGTGGTCAAGGACAAATATCGCACCCCCATCGAACGCGACCCCTTTGAGGTGTCGCTAGAGGAGAAGCTAGGCGTGCTGCTGGCGGCGGACGAAACCATGCGTCAGGTCAAGGGCGTAATGGTGGCGCAGAGTACCTACGATGCGATCAAGACCCACAAGATTTTCGCCAGCACCGAGGGCAGCTACATCGAGCAGGACATCTACGAGATTGGCGCGGGCATCGAGTCCACCGTGGTGAGCGAGAGCGATGTGCAGATACGTAGCTACCCCAACAGTTCGGGGGGGCAATGGGGCACGCGCGGCTACGAGCTAATCGCCGAGCTAGACCTGCCCGCCCACGCGGAGCAAACTGCCACCGAAGCGGTGCAATTGCTATCCGCCAAGCAATGCCCCAGCGGGCGCACCACCATCATCCTGTGCAGCAGCCAGCTTGCGCTCCAGATACACGAGTCCTGCGGCCACCCCATCGAGCTTGACCGCGTGTTCGGGCAAGAGGCCGCCTTCGCCGGTACCTCCTTCCTCACCGCCGAGAAGCTGGACAACTACCGCTACGGCAGCGATTTGGTCAATATCTTCGCCGATGCCACCGTCCCCGGCGGCCTCGGCACCTTCGGCTACGACGATGAGGGCGTACCCGCACAACGCACCCAGATTATGCGTAACGGCATCCTCGTCGGCTACCTCACCAACCGCGAGACCGCCGCGGTGATTGGCCGCACCAGCGGCGGCACCGCCCGCGCCTATAGCTGGAATCACATCCCCATGATTCGGATGACCAACATCAGCATCGAGCCGGGCGATAGTAGCCTTGAGCAGATGATTGCCGAGACCGACGACGGTATATACTTCGGTACCAACCGCAGTTGGAGCATTGACGACAAGCGTTACAACTTCCAGTTCGGCACTGAGGCGGCGTGGGAGATTAAAAACGGCAAGCTGGGCCAGATGCTGAAAAACGCCAGCTATACCGGCATCACCCCCCAGTTCTGGGGCAGCCTCGATGCACTGGGCAACCGCAGCGAGTGGATTTGCTGGGGGCTACCTAACTGTGGCAAGGGTCAGCCGATGCAAGTCGGCCATGTGGGACACGGCGCACCCGCTGGTCGCTTCCGCAATGTCGAAATCGGAGTGGTGAAGTAGATTACCCTCACCCTGCCTCTCCCAGAGGGAGAGGGGATAGATAATCCGCCTCTTCCAGAGGGAGAGGGGATTGAGTAAGATAGGAGAGAAAAACCGTGCTTGGAGATAAGGAAGCAAAGCGCGTCGTCGAGCAGGCGTTGGGCTACGCCAAAGAGGCCACGCAAGCCGAGGTGTTGGTCAACACTGAGGATAATGCGCTCACCCGTTTCGCCAACAACTACATCCACCAGAACGTGGCCGAGAGCAACACCCGCGTATCCGTCCGCATCGTCATCGGCAAGAAAATCGGGGTGGCGGGCAGCAACGACCTGTCCGACGAGGGGCTACGCAAGGCGGTGGAGAACGCGATGACCATCGCCAAGTTCCAACAGGAGAACCCCGATTTCGTCAGCCTGCCCGGTCCGGCGGGGGCTTACACCGACGTGAACAGCTATCGCGCCGAGACTGCTAGTGCCAGCCCAGAGCTACGCGCCGATGCGGTCGCTATCGTCTGCAACAAGGCCAAGGCGGCGGGGTTGGTCGCCAGCGGCGCGTTCAGCACCGAGGCCGGCGAAGTGGCGGTGGGCAACTCGCTGGGGGTGTTCGCCTACGCCCCCTACAGCAACGCCAACATCAGCACCGTAATTATGGGCGACGACAGCAGCGGCTGGGCCGACTACACTTCCGCCAGCGTCAACGACATCAACGCTGAGGCCTTGGGCGACGAAGCGGTGGACAAGGCCGTCCGCAGCCGCAACCCGCAGCGGATGGAGCCGGGCGACTACGACGTTATCCTCGAAGAGTACGCGGTCGCCGATATGCTCGACTACCTGAACTACATCGGCATCAGTGCCCTTGCCTTGCAAGAGGGGCGCAGCTTCATGAAGCTGGGCGAGAAGATCACCGGCGACAACATCACCCTCACCGATGACCCACTCGACCCTAGCGGCCTGCCCTTCCCCTTCGACTTTGAGGGCTACCCCCGCCGCAAAATTGCGATAATCCAGAATGGGGTGGCAACCGAAGTCCCCTACGACTCCTACACCGCCAACCGCGAGGGCAAGCCGGAGAAGAACAACGGCCACGCCCTACCCGCCCCCAACACCTTCGGCCCCATCGCCATCAACACCTTCCTTGCCCCCGGCCACGCAACTAAGGATGAGATGCTGAAGAACATTCAGCGCGGCGTGTGGGTGACGCGCTTCCACTACGTGAACGTCTCCCGCCCCTTGCCCCCCGGTATCACCGGCATGACCCGCGACGGCACCTTCCTGATTGAAAATGGCGAAATTACCACGCCGCTCCGCAACTTCCGCTTCACCCAAGACATCCTCGCCGCCCTCGCTAATGCGGAGATGATTGGGCGCACCACCAAGCTGCAAAAGGGCTTCTTCGGCGGCACTACCGTCCCCGCCCTGCTGGTGCGCGGCTTCCACTTCAGTGGTGTTACCGAGTTCTAGTCTGGTCTTCGACGTAGCGTAGGGGCGGGTTGCACTCGCCCTGCTAACCCTGAAGCGCACGCGATGGCGTGCGCTTCTTCTATGGTTGTAATCAAATTGTAATCTTCCCCCCCTCATTTGCCCCTCAGATAGGTTATAATACTAGCACGTAGAATATATGACTGATGACAGCGGCCAACCAAGCAGCATCAAACATCTACGTAGCATGGTTCAATACGCGACCTTAGTAACTAGCGGCAACGCATCAGCAACACGAAAGAGAGACAAGCCATGGACAACCGACCGCCGATTAGGTTCAAGCTCAACCCCGCCAAGTCGGGCATCAACAAGGTACTAGGGCCGCTGGAGGCCGAAATCCTACACGTGGTCTGGCAGCTAAAGGAAGCGACCGTCAGCCAAGTTCACCGCCAACTGCAAGAGGAGCGCGACATTGCCTACACTACGGTGATGACCACGATGAGCCGCCTAGAGATGAAGCGCATCCTCAAGCGCACCAAGATTGGGATGAGCTACCTGTACACTCCCGCTATGCCCGAAGCTGAGTTCGCCAGCGTGGTGGTGAAGAACGTGCTGGACAGCCTGTTCAACGAGTTCGGTGATGCCGCCTTCGGCTACATCCTCGACTATGTGAAGCACGCCGATGATGCCCATGTGGAGCAGATTCAGGCGGCAATCAAGAGCCACCGCCCCGCCAAGGGCTGAACCTAACCATAACCTTACCGTTTCCCGCCCGCGCCGCAACATCGCGGGCGTTTGCCTATTGCCTAAAATCGGGTTCTGGCGTATACTAAGCGTAGTTATCTTTTCTATTCAGCGCGGGGCAACAGCCAAAGGAGGGGTACGATGCTGAATTACAGCGGCGCAGGCAGGGTGGACTATGAGGATGTACTGCGGGCCATCGGCCACTTCATAGACGAACACAACTTCAAGGAGGTCTGCATCATCGAGTTGGAGGAGGGCATCCTTGTGCGGGGGTTGGTGTACAACAACAACCGCGCCGGGTTTCGCACCATCAGCGAGGCTTATCTGTTCACCAACGAGGATATAGACCGCATCCTAGAGGAAGCCTACAAGCGGCGGGCCAGTGGTAGAGCGGCCACCCCGGTGCAACCCAAGCGGGTCGGCAGCGGCCAATAAGCAGCCAATCGCCCCTTGCCTAACTGACAAGGGGCTTCTTCGCACCTAATTGCGGGCGTTGATGGGCAAGTAGACCTCTTCCTTGACCCGCAACCCTAGCGCGGCCACCACTTCCCCGACGCGGCGCAGGCTAACCGAAGCATACTCAGTTGCTTCATACCGCTGGATTTGCTGCTCTTTTAGCCCCATCCGTTCGGCCAGTTCCTTCTGACTGAGACCGGCAGCAATACGGGCGGCGATTAGACCGCGTGGCAATTCGGCAAAAGAGTCAAGCTAAAGCACCCTCAGCCGCCCATCGCGCAATGCCTCGTAATCGGCCAGTTGCGCCTGTAGCTCTCTAACTTGGTAACGAATTGCATCCTGTCGCGCCTTCATCAGCGTAGGATGAACCATGCCATCATCCGGCTGGGCCATCAGTTGGGCCAGTGCTTTCTCAAACTTAGCCAACTGGGTAGTAGTTATCCGATACTGCCGTTCGTTCTTAATCATAGCTCAATCTCCTCATCACAATTATATAGTTGTGTTCCCGTTTTGTCAAAGATGCGGGCTGTTTGGTAATACCCGCGAACTAGCGTTGACCGTTGCCAACGGTTGGTGTATACTGGTAGCAAAGGCAGCGGCTACGAAGGAGGCAGCAGTGGCAAGCGATGAGCAACGGGGCGGCGAACCGCGCACATGGCGCGAGGGTGGCGCGGGCAACGGGCGGGTGATGGGCACCACCGAGCCGAGCGGCGCGGCGATTACCCAGCAGATGCAGGCGATGCAAACCTTCTCGCGCGAGGAGTTGGAGGAGTGCCTTACCTTCCTCCAGCGCATGAGTGTCCACATCCGCGCCGAGCTTGCCGACAAGCCCCACCTCGACCGCGACACGCGCACCCGCCTACATACCGAGCTAGAGCGCAACGATGCGTGGTGCGCGGAGATAACCGCGCGGCTAAAGAGCCTGCCCGATAGTAGCGGGGCGACTACCCGCCGCCTAGAGCGCGTCCCCGGCGAACCGGAGGTCACTTGCGGCGCGTGCGGGGCGCGGAATCGGGTGGGGGCCAACTTCTGCACCGCCTGCGGCCACACCCTACCCGGCGCGGAACGGGCCACCGTGCAACTTTCCATCAAGGTCACGGTCGGTCAACTCAGCGATGTGGGCGTGGTGCGTAAGAACAACGAGGACTCGATTGCGGTGCGCGAGGTTGACCTGCCCGCCAGTTTGGGCGGGGGCAAGGGTTGGCTGGGCATCGTCGCCGACGGCATGGGCGGGGCGCAGGCGGGCGAGGTTGCCAGCGGCATCGCGGTCAACGACGCGCCTCGCTACGTGGTCGAACACCTCAACGACAAGATTGGCCCCGACGAGGTGGAGACCCTGCTCCGCCAAGCGTTGGAGCTTGCCAACAAGAACATCTACGACCAAGCCCGCAAGCGGATGGGGCAGCGGGGGATGGGCACCACCGCCACCTTCGTGCTAATCTCCCCCCTGTTCGCCCGCGTCTGGATGGCCCACATCGGCGACTCCCGCGCCTATCTTGTCAATCGCCTCGGCATTGCGATGAAGAATGCGGCCAATCGCACCATTGTGCAGCTTACCACCGACCACAGCGTGGTCGCTCGCCTCGTGGAATTGGGCCAACTCACCCCCGCCGAAGCCGCCCACTCGCCCCATCGTAGCGTGCTGTACCGCTCTCTGGGCACCGAACCCAACTCCGAGATTGACACCTGCAACTATGCGCTCCAGTCCGGCGACCGCTTGCTGCTCTGCTCCGACGGTCTGCAAGCCCACCTCAGCGACAACGATATGGCGAACATCCTGCTGCGCTACGACCCCCAAAAGGCTGCCCGCGCCCTCGTGGAGGAGACCAAGCGGCGGGGGGCGAGCGACAACGTCAGCGTGATTATCTTCGCCCTAGACTAGCCTACGCCTCACTCCCACCCCCAACCTCTCCCGGTGGGAGGGGAGTTTACAGGAGACCTGATGCCTCGCATCCAATTCGGTTGGTCGCTCCCCTCCGGTATGCGCGACAAGAGTCGCCTTGCCGAATACCTGCCTGCGGTGCAGCGTGGCTTTGACCTCGTGCGCGGCCAGTTCGACTCGGCGTGGTTCATTGACCACCTGATGTTCGATGACCGCTACGTGTTCGAGGGCTGGAGCGCGGTCAGCTACCTAATGGCCCAGCAGCCCGACTTTCGGTTCGGCCATGCGGTGCTGTGCCAATCGTTCCGCAACCCCGCCCTGCTAGCGAAGATGGCCGCCACCCTACAATTCTACAGCGGCGGTCGGTTCATCCTCGGCCTCGGCGCGGGTTGGCATGAGCCGGAGTACAAGGCTTACGGCTACGACTTCCCCCCTGCAGGCGTGCGCGTGGAGCAACTTGACGAGACGGTGCAAATCGTCAAAGCTCTGTGGCAAGAGGAGCGGGCCACCTTTGCGGGCAAGCACTACCAAATCAACGAGGCGTATTGCGAACCGAAGCCCGACCCACTGCCACCAATAATGATTGGCGCGGCCAAGCCGAAGATGCTCCGCCTCGTCGCCCGCCATGCCGATTGGTGGAACGTATCATGGACGGGGATTGACGAGTATCGCCCCCAAGTCGAGGAGATGGCGCGGGCCTGTGCGGAAACAGGCCGCGACCCCGCCACCCTGCGGCGCACATGGTTCGGCGGCTGCCTCTGCGCCCCCACCGAGGCCGAGGTGCAGCGGCTGAACGAGGGTCTAAACATCGGCGCGGACAGTGCCTTCGTCGGCACCCCCAACCAGATTATCGAGCAGATGCGCCCCTTCATCGAACTGGGGGTGGACTACTTCATGCTATCCTGCGGTGGCTTCCCCGAACTCACCACCCTAGAGATGCTGGTCCACGAGGTGCTGCCCGCACTGAACCGAATGTAGATGGCGGCATCAAGAAGCTAGAAGGTAGCATCAAGAATGGGGCGGCTCATACATCCCGATATGCGAATATCAGCGTATAACAAAGCAGTAGGGGTATATACCGCTCGTCCGCTAGGCAGTTAAGCCCCCAGCGGGGGTTTGGGGGAGAGAGCTTGACTTACCACCATGCTGATGGGCAAGCAAGGTAAACGAAATTCGCCCCTACATCATGGTTGATAGCTACTTGGAGCGTTGATGCACTTCAGCAGGGCGTGATAAATCACGCCCCTACATCCGCCCTTTACCATTCACCATTTACCATTCATCACTCATCACTCATCACTTCATTCTACCTTCATCATTCCCCACAAGGAGGTTATCTATGCCCCGCGACTTGCCCCTCGGCAACGGTTCAATGCAGATTAACTTTGACGGCCACTATCGGCTGCGCGACATCTTCTGGCCGCACGTCGGCGAGGAGAATCATACCGAGGGCGACATCTGTCACACCGGGGTATGGGTCGGCGACGAGGAGCGCGGTGAGTACCATTTCGCGTGGTTCGACGACGATACGTGGCAGCGTGAACTCAGCTATATGCACGAAACGATGGTTACGGACGTGACCCTCACCAACGCACGGCTGGGCCTCCGCATCGAGTGTCACGACACGGTGGACTTCGACCGCGACATCTTCCTGCGCCGCTTCGAGGTGTACAACACCAGCGACCGACCGAAAGAGGTGCGCCTGTTCTTCCACTACGATTGGCACCTCTACGGGGTGGCGGTGGGCGATACCGTCTATTACGACCCCCCCTACGATAAGAACAACCCCGGCAACTACATGATTGCCTACAAGGGCGAACGCTACTTCCTGATGAGCGGGCTGGTGGGGCAACGCAACGGGATTGATAGCTGGGCCTGTGGGGTCAAAGAGGTGAACGGGTCGCAAGGCACGTGGCGCGATGCCGAGGACGGCCACTTGCAGCGGGGGCCAATCGCGCAGGGGTCGGTAGACTGCACCATGTCCATCGAAATCGAGGATGCCCAGCCGGGGGTGGCGAACACCGTCTACCACTGGGTGGCGGCGGGCCACAATCACCGCGAAGTGGTGCAGGCCGATATGACCATTCGGCAGCGCGGTCCTCAATCGTTTATTGACCGCACCGCCAACTTCTGGAAGCTATGGGCCAACAAGGTGAACTGCGATTGGGCCGATGTGCCCGCCCCCTTGCGCGACCTGTACAAGCGCAGCCTGCTGATTATGCGGACGCAGGTGGACGACCATGGCGCGGTCATCGCCAGCACCGACTTCGACATCCTCGCCTTTGCCCGCGACTCCTATGCCTATATGTGGCCGCGCGACGCTGCCCTTGTCATCTACGCCTTCGACGAGGCGGGCTTCCAAGAACCGGCCCGCAACCTATTCACCCTCATCCACGACATCATCAACATACACGGCTACGTGCTGCACAAGTACAGCCCCACTGGCAGTCTCGGCTCTAGCTGGCATCCATGGGCGGATAGCATGGGCCGCGCCCAACTGCCCATCCAAGAGGATGAGACCGCCCTGCTACTCTACGCCCTGTGGCATCACTACGAGAAGCATCACGACCTCGATTTCGTAACCGAGTTCTACCGCAAGGTGATAAAGTCGGCAGGGAAGTTCATGATGGGCTTCCGCGAACCCCATACCGGCCTGCCCCAGCCCTCCTACGATTTGTGGGAGGAGCGGCGCGGCATCCTCGCCTTCACGGTGGGGGCGGTGTGGGCGGGGCTGACCGCCTCAGCCAACTTCTGCGAGATGTTCGGTGAGGTGGAGTTTGCTGGGGATATGCGGAACGCGGCCAACGAAATCAAGGCTGCCTGCGTCGAGCATATGTACGACAAGGAGCGCAAGACCTTCGTGCGGATGGTCAACGTGGACGACGATGGCAACGTGACTAAAGATTACAACATGGACAGCAGCATCAGTGGGCTGTTCGAGTTCGGGATGTTCGATGCCAACGATGCGCTGATTGGCAACACCATGAAGCTGATGCACCAGAAGCTGACCATCCCCACCAGTGTCGGCGGCCTCGCCCGCTACGAGGACGATTACTATCAACGCGCCAGCTATGATGTGACGGGCAACCCATGGTTCATCTGTAGCCTATGGATGGCCGATTATTACATCGCCATTGCTCAGAACGAGGCGGAGATGCAGCCTGCTCTCGACATCATGCAATGGTGCTATGACCACAAGCTGAACAGCGGGGTGCTGGCCGAGCAGGTGCATCCCTTTACTGGCGCACCGCTATCGGTTTCGCCGCTGACATGGAGCCACGCCGCCTATGTCACCACCATGCTCCGCTACGTTGCCAAGCAGCAGACTTTCCGCGTCGCCGAGCGCAGCGGTGGGACGCTCACGGTCAAGGAAGTCACCCCCAGCGGCCCAGTGGTAGACATTAGCCGCAAGCCTACGGAGGATACCGCACCGCCAGCGGATTAGGTTCAGCGGAGAAGCGGACACAACGGACACGGCGATTGCCGCTTGTTTGCATATCTGCGGTTGTAATAATGAACGGATTGGCCCTCCTCGTAGGGGCGCGGATTTATCGCGCCCGCGTGCCCCACATCAAAGTTTGTCGGAATAACGCACCATCACTCATTACTCATCACTTCCCCACCATAATGCTATCCACCTGCACCCCCAGCCGCCGCGCGTCCGCGCCGGGGGTGGTGGCGGCGGGCTGCCATGCGTCGGCCACGAGGCGGAGGTAGAGGTAGCCGTTCTGCAAGGCGGCGGGGCTGAAGTCGGCCCGCCCGCTGATGGTGGTGAAGGTGCCGGGCTGCGGCTTGCCGTCCTCGCTGGACGGTTGGCAGGCTACATCCAGCTTGCCCAGTATCACCGCGGTGTTGCCGTTGTACAGGCCAAACTGGGCCGCTTTGGTCGGCTGGTCGGGGGGGCCACACCGCTGCGGCGGGCCAGCCGACAGGCGCATCGTCACACTGATGCTGGTCGCCCCATCTGGCACGGGTAGGCGCAGCCACGCTTCGGGGCCAGTCCAGCGGTAACTCACCCCCTTACTATCCTGTTCCTTGCCGAACCAGCCGCTCACCGTGGTGGGGTAATCGAAATCGCCACCGAGGTCGAGGGCAAGGGGCAGGCTGAGGGTGGGGGTGGTCTCCCGTTTGACAAGCTGGTAGAGGCCATACTCTAGCCCGCTGCTGGACACATTGAGCGGCTTCTGATAGTAAAGCTGCTCGAACTCCGGCACGCGATACGTCCACTCCTCGATGGGCTTCAGGTCGTAACCGCGCAGGTTCATCTTCCCCCCATTCGCCCCCATCAGCACGTACACGGGGCGGGTGTCGCTCATCCAGTTCGTTACCGAACCGGCAATCACCTTCTGGTCAGGTTGGTCGGGGCGGCTGGGGTCGTAGTTCTGGCTGAGGGCCAGCACATCGCGGTCGTAGATGAAGCGTAGCGGGGTTAGCACCACATAGGGGGTGTCGCGGTCCGCGCTGAACAGGGTGACGCTGTTGGTGGGCAGCTTGGCGGCGAGGCTGCTGATTTGGGCAATTGCCCCCGCGTCCTCCACATGGTCGAGGATAGGGCGCAAGGTGTAGACGAAGAAGGCGAGTAGCACCACATAGGCCGCCGCCGCACCGAGCGTCGCCGCCCAACCCAGCGGCATCCGCCATCCCCGCCGCCGCGCCCAATCCTGCCCCCAGCTTATCGCCGCGACGCATAGGTAGCCAA
>JBBSEE010000038.1:0-10612 GCA_038239995.1 Chloroflexia bacterium
GAGGGGGTCGCCGTAAGCCTCCGAGGTGGAGGTGAGCAGGAAGCGGGCATGATTGCGCTCCGCCAGTTGCAGGTAGTTGTACACCCCCGCCGAGTTGACCAGCATGGTCTCAATCGGGTAGGTGAAGTAATCGTCGGGGCTGGTGGGGCTGGCAAGGTAATAGATGCGCTCCACCCCCGCCGCCCAATCGTTCAGTTCGATGTCGGTCAGGGGGGTAATCGCGTCGCGGCGCACGAAGCAGAAGGCGGGATTGCCCAGCAGCGGGCTGATGTTGCTCTCCCGCCCGGTAAGCAAGTTGTCCACCACCGTCACCTCATCACCAGCCGCCAACAGCGTCTCGCTCAGATGCGACCCCACGAACCCCGCGCCACCCACAACTATGGTCTTCAAGCCTAACACCCCTGTCTTGATAGCAAGGTAGAAGGTAGAATCTAGAATCTAGCCTATTCTTGTCCCTCGCATTCCGTTTTAATCCGCTGGTCAGTAATCATCAGGGCGAGTGCCACCCGCCCCTACGTGATGATGCGTTGTTACGATGAGCGTTGCTGCGTGGCACGCGGGCGCGATGAATCTGCGCCCCTACGTTGCCCCAATCCGTTTATCCGTTTTTTCAATCCGTTGGCCGTTTGTTCAGGGGCATATGGGCGAATGCAACCCACCCCTACACATCCGTTTTATCCGCTGCTCCGCTGAACCTAATCCGCTGGCTGGTCGTAGTCACGATGGGCGTTGATACTGGGCAACATTCTCCCTCACCAAACCTACCCACAGGGAACCCCACAAGGGGGTTTCCCGCTGGGAGAGGCTTTAGGTGGATGCGCTTCGGCCTTGCATTTACCATTCACCATTCACCATTTACCATTCATCACTCATCACTCGTCACTCGTCACTCCGTTCAACCCTCATCCATCACGAGGCGGCGGGTCATTTCCATGGCCGCGAAGGTCAGCCAGAAGATGAGGGCGAGGTCTTGCACGAAGTAGGCTTGGTCTACCAGCCCATGCAGCACGAAGTCGGTCATGCTGGCGAGCAGGGCGACCACGATGGCGCGATGCAGCGGGTTGCGGGTGAGGCGGGCCAGCCGCCAGCCGCAGCGGTAGAACCCGAATATGGTCAAGCCGCCCAGAAGCAACCCTATTATACCCAATCTCAGCCAATAATCCAAAACGAAGTTGTGGGGGTGCGAGGTGAACACCTCGTTGGCCGCCTGCGCCCCGGCGGTGGCATACTGGGGGTAGAGGTGATAGAACTGGTCGAGGCCAATCCCGAAGATGGGGTGGTCCTTCAGCATATTGATGGCGGCAATCCAGATGTCCTTACGCAGCGATACGCTGCCAAAGTCGAACAGCCGCCCCAACGCGAGGAACGCCCCCGCCGCCCCCACCAGCAGCACGACTGCGCCGCCTACCAGCACCACGTTGCGCCGCGACTGCCATTGCCGCACCAGTATCCCGCGCCCGCCTAGCAGGGCAATGACCACCGTCGCCCCACCGAGGCCGAGGATAGCACCCCGCGAGTAGGTCAGGTAGGTGGCAATCAGGATGACCGCGCTGGCCGCCGCGTAGAGGATGCGCCGCTGGCGGTAGGTGGCGGGTAGCAGCAAGGCGAGGGCGGCGGTAAGTGGCAGCACCCGACCGAGGTAGAGGGCGAGGCTGTTGGGGTGTTCGTACACCGAGGTCACACGGCTGAGGTTCTCCACGTTCACCGTGTTGCTGCCGAAGAAGAACTGTACGATGCCGATGACCGACACCACCACCGCCGCCCCGAACAGGAAATCGAAGATGAGCATCATCTTGCCCTGCCGCGCGTCACCCACCCCCAGCTCCTCCCCATGCGAGGTGAGGGATACTTCCCCCTCATTAGGGGAGGCGGGGTGGGGGCGGGTGCCGACCACGTATACGTACAGGAAATAGAACAACACCGGCTCGATAATCGTCCAGCGCAGTTCGCGCAGCGAGTCGGCGCGGAAGCTCTTGTCCGCCACAGTAAGCAGGGAGAAGCAGCCGAGGGCGGCCCATAGCCCCGCCAGCAGGGCGAAGGCATCGGTGCGGAGGTATTGCCCCAGTTGCGCCCACGGGGTGCGAATCGCGGGGATAACCGTAGTCTGCGCCCTATCCACATTGCGCCAATCGGCGGGGGCGAGGCGGCGGGCCAGCCAGCCCACCACGATGCGCCCCCCCAGCAGCGCGGCGGTGAGCAACAGCAGTAGTTCGGCGATAGGGAAGTAGTAATGCCCGATGTACTTCGGCCCCCAACCGATGGTGATGAAGCCGAGGTCGGCATAGCCCGGCTGGAGGTATAGGGGTATCAGGGCGACCACCAGCGCGAGGGCCACCTCCGGCACCAGCAGGGTGAAGAAGGCGGTGAGCAGCCCGCCGATGATGAGCGGCAAAGGGTTGATGTCGCGCAGCAACTCTGCCCGTGTCACCGGCAAGTAGAAGATTGCCAGCCCCACCACCAGCCCTGCCGCCGCCCACCGCTGGAATCGCGCCGCCTTGATACTTGCAAGCGGCGCGGGAAGATAGCGGGCCGTAATCGCGGGGTTGATGGTGTCAGGCGGGAGGATGAGGTAGAGGAGGAAGAACAGGGCGC
Organism: Chloroflexia bacterium; assembly: GCA_038239995.1. Taxonomy (GTDB): domain Bacteria; phylum Chloroflexota; class Chloroflexia; order QHBQ01; family QHBQ01; genus QHBQ01. The sequence goes on from JBBSEE010000038.1 coordinate 2,593, forward strand.
GGCGGATAGTTCGCCATACCCCGCGCAGCAGCCAGCGTACCGCGAACAGCAGCCAGCCGAGCAGGGTGAGTAGCGCGTGCATCAGCCAGTCCACAAGGTAGACCAGCCACGGCCACAGGCTGAGGGTGCTAGCGGTAAGGCCGACGGCGGTGAGGGCATAGGCGGCGGGCAATCCCCATGCCAATAGCAAAGGCTGATGGCGGTACACGGTGAAGCCGCGCACCTGCGGGTTGTCGCCCCCCATCTGCACCGCGAGGGTGTCGCTGTAGCTCTGGCCCCCATTCGGCTTGAGGCTGAGGTCAATCGCCCCGTCGCTGGGGCTGGCGGTGCTGGGGGGGCCATTGTCCAGCGTATAACTAATCGGCACATTGACTCGCAATCGCACCGCGTCGCCGCTGGCCCTAATCGTGAGCGCGTCGCCCTTCACCCCCTGCGCGGTGTCGCCCTGCTGCTGCCAGCCGCCTTGCCACGTAACCGCGCGACTGTCGTTGGGATGCACCCCTACCCCCCCCACGGTGCCCCAACCCCCCGCCCGCGAGTAATCCTTCAGGGCGGTGTAGGCGGGGCGGGCAGAGAAGTCCTCGTTCACGATGCTGAAGCCGGTGGCGGGCAGTTGGGGATTGCCCAGCGGGTCGCGGAACTTCCAGACGCACATCACCCCCATCCACGGCCATTCCCGCGCCGCCCGCGCGTAACCGGCCACCAGCCACTGCCCCTGCGTGGCCTCGTCCACCCCGTTGCCCCACATGGACTTCTTGTAGCCATACTCGACCCGCGTGGGCCACGTCTGGCTGGGCAGCAGCGACAGCCACGCATACTCGCTGGCCCAAATCGGCTTGTTGCCGTCGCCGTTACTGACCATCACCTCGTGAGTGAGGATGGGGCGGCTGAAGTTGAAGCGGTTGAACTCGGTGCGCCGCGTATCGGGCGGCTCGTCGAAACCGTATATCATCACGCTGGCGATGTCGAAGTAATCTTTCGCCCCCGCGCTGTACATATCTTGGAGGTAGAGCAGGTCACTCTCGTTCGCGGGGTAGGTGCGGTCGTCGGTGGGGGCGAGGCCGGGCATGAGGATGACCGCAGCGGGGTTGGCCTGCTTGGCCCGCGTGTAGGCAATCTTCAGCAGGCGGGTGAAGTCGGCGGCGTTGATGCGCTTGCCCCCCCATTCGCCCTCTAGGTTCGGCTCGTTCCAAATCTGGAAGTAGCGCACCTTGCCCTTGTAGCGGCTGACCAGCGCGTAGACGAAATCGCCGTAATCCTCGTAGCGGGTGGGCGGCCCTTTGGTGTACTTCTTGAGGTCGTCGCAACCGGCGGGCAGGCCATCCTTGTCGCAAGGGGTTCGCGCCCAATCAGGGGTGGAGTCGAGGCGGGCGATAATGTTGATGCCCAGCTTGTTGGCCTCGTTGACGATGAAATCGTACTTGTCCCATGCCGATTTGGGGTGGGTGGGGTCGCGGCGGTCGGTGTAGTCGCCCTTGCCACCCACTTCGATGTCGTTCCAGCCGAACCCTTGCCGAATCCACTGGAAGCCGCCTCCGGCGATGACCTTCAGGCTATAATAGACTTTGGTGGGGTCTGGCTCCTGTTCGAGGAAGGTGTTGATGCCCATGGGGTTGAGGCCACGTGCGTTCGGTATCGCGGGCAGGTTCGGCCCCCATGCCACCCCCCGATTGTAATAGTTGTCGGCGAAGGCGGTCGCTACCAGCCCGGTCAGCATCACCAGCGCGAGGATGGCGGTGTAGGCGGCACGACGGGTGCGCGGCGGGGGGGCAAGGGGGGGGAAGCGCATCAAGGGTTGCTCCCCCCCCGCAAGCTACGCCGCAGAAACAGGGCGGTGACGATAATCGCGAGGGCCAGCCCACCAGTCAGGGCGTAGAATAGCAGGTGGGAGCGATTGGCCGCCACCACGTAAGCGTCCAGCCCGCCGCCCAGCTTGCCGCCGCCGCTGGATGCAAGGGTCAAGGTGTGCTGCATCAGGGGCAACTGGTCGCTGAGGCCGCTCACCACTGTCACCCGCCCACCCTTGTCGCGGGCGGCCAGATACACCCCTTGCCCATCGCGGGGCAGGGCGGAGTCCAGCCCATTGCTGCCGCCATCGAGGGCGAGGTACAGCTTGGCGGTCGGCCCATAGGTGATGAGGTCGAGTTGATTGCCCACAAAGGTAAGACGAAGGGGGGCGGCCTCGGTTGCGGGCGGGGCGGCGAGGTAGGCGTGGCCGCTGGCCGCTTGGTCGAGGCGAAGCGGCCAATCCTTGTTCGGCTGCACCCCGCCGCTCAACTCCTCATGATAGCCCGCCCCTGACACCAGCCACCGCTGCGCCGCCGCCTTCACCGCGCCATAAACCGGCTCCTTGGTGAAGTCCACATTCACCATGTCGAAGTAATACTCCGCCGAGGTGGGGGGGATGTTGCCCACCTGTCGAAAGTACCAGATGGTGAACACCCCCGCCCAGTCCCATTGTTGCCCGGCTGCCGCCTCGATACCCTGCACCGTGTAGGTGGCCTGCTGCTCACGGCTGACTTGCCCCCAGATGCGTTGGGCGGCGGGGATGGAGTCGGGGGCGGCGTTCCAGCCGTACTCGTTGAACCAAATCGGCTTCATCTCGTCGTGATTTTGCTGCATCACCCCGCGCAGCAGGCTGACCCGCGCGAAGTTGAGGCGGTCGAAGCTGGGAGCAGTGTTGGGGGGGTCGTTCAAGCCATACCCGTTGGCGGACATAATGTCGAAGTAGGGGGCGGCTCCGGCGACGTACATCGCGTTCAGGTAGCTCATCTCCTCCATGTTGCCCGCGAGGTCGGGCTGCTCGGTGGTCATCGCTAGGGGAGCGGCGAGGACCGCGACGTTGGGGTCGGTCTGCTTCGCCCGCAGGTAGGCGGTCTTCAGCAGGCGGGTATAGGCGGCAGGGTCTACCGGCTGCGCGGCAATCCACTCGCGGTTCAGGTTCGGCTCGTTCCAAATCTGGATGAAGTTGATGCGCCCCCGATAGTGCTTCACGAAGGTGGCAACGAAATCGGCGTAATCTTGATAGTCGGTGGGCGGTGCGCCGGGGTTGGGGTCGGCGGCGGGGGTAGGGAGGCTAGCGGCGGCGCAGGGGTTGTCGCCCACCGGCGCGTAGCGTCTATCTTTGGCCCGCGCCCAGTAGGGGGCGTGGTCGAGGCGGGCAATTACCCGCAGGTGGGCGGCCTCGGCCCGCGCCACGATGTCGTCGAACTTGGCCCATGCGTCCTTGTTGTTACGGGCATCGAAGTAGCAGCCCTTCTTGAACTCCAACTCGTCCCACGGGAACTGCTGCTTCACCCAGCCCGCCCCCAACTCGCTGACCTGCTGGATGGTGAGGGCCTTCTTGTAATCTTCCACCTCGTTCTGGAGGAAGATATTCACCCCGTAAGGGTTCACATCGGTGAAGGGGATGAGGCGGGGCCGGTTGGGGTCGGGAGGGGCGGTCTTGTTCCGTAGGGTAACGGCATCGGCGGCGCGGGCATCGTTGGCGGGGATGGGGGCAAGCCACTGCCACTCCACCACCAGTGCGGCGATGAGGATGAGCAGCAATAGGAAAGCGAATACGCTCGTGCGCTTGCGGCGCGGCGGGGTGGGGGTGGGTGGGGCGGAGATGATTGGCGCAGACAATTTCGATACTGCCCTTTCAGAGCCAGCCCGATATGGCCCAGTACGCTGGCTGGCAGGGGCTATTATACTGTTATGGTGGCGGGGGCGCAAGTAAAGATTGCTCAAAGCTCCCGCGCGGCAATCTCGTTGTAGTTGAGGGTCTTGCCGGTGAGCCGCTGATGCTCCTTCAGGGCGAAGCGGTCGGTCATCCCCGCGATGTAGTCGCAGACGATGCGGGCGGTGCCGCCGTTGCCGTCCTCATCGCCCTCGGCGATGCGCTGCTGTTGGTTGGCGGGCATCAGGGTGGGGTCGTGCATATAGGTGTGGAACAGGTCGGTAATCACCGTCCGCGCGTTGGCGGCCATGTGCAGCACCTGCGGGCTGGTGTACATATGCTCCATCAGGAAATCTTTTAGCTCTAGGTGCTGCCGCTTCATGCCATCGTCGAAGGCAATCAGCTTCTCCTCGCACATCCGTACCACGTCGGGCGATGCGGGGCGGATGCGCTCCAGCCGCTCGATGGAGCAGGCCAGCAGCGACTCGACCTGCACGTCAATCACTTGGCGCACCACTTGGTAGCGTAGCATCTCGTCGCCGCTGCCCCGGCGGGGCAGCGATACCCCAATCCGCTGCGACACGGTGCGGGCCAACTCCACCCTCTGGATGCTATCCCACGTCAGCAGCCCCGAATGCAGCCCATCGTCTAGGTCGTGGGCGTTGTAGGTGATGTCGTCGGCAAGGTCGGCGATTTGCCCCTCGATGCTGATTTGCCACGCCTCCACCTCCTTGCCGTCAATCACGAGGCGGGGGCGGTGGTGCTTGTTCAGCCCCTCGCGCACCTCATAGGTGAGGTTCAGGCCGCGAAAGTTGGGGTAGCGGTCTTCCAGCTTCTCAAGGATACGCAGGTTGTGGTCGTTATGGTCGAAGCGGCCTGCGTCGTACTCCTGCATCATCTCGTCCAGCTTGTACTCGCCCTGATGCCCGAAGGGGGGGTGGCCGATGTCGTGGGCAATCGCCAGCACCTCGGTCAAGTCCTCGTTGGCGTTCAGGGTGCGGGCGATGGTGCGGGCAATCAGGCTGACCTCGATGCTGTGGGTCAGGCGGGTGCGATAATAGTCGCCGGTGAGGTTGACGAACACCTGCGTCTTGTACTCAAGGGCGCGGAAGGCACTGGTATGCACGCAGCGGTCGCGGTCGCGCTGGAAGGCGGTGCGATAGGGATGCTCCGGCTCAGGCACAATCCGCCCCCGCGAGTGGGCCGCCTTCTCCGCATAGGGCGCAAGGGTGGCTATCTCCCGCGCCTCAATCTGCTCCCGGCTCATCATCATGGTCATACGCTCCTTGCTTATCCTCTTTGATACCAATATAACATATCAGCAAGCAACTTACCAGCAAAGCGCGGACCAGTGGGCGGAACATATTGCCGTTTGCTTGCGTATAAGTGTATAATGAAGCGGCAGTTGGCGTGAGTACCTATCTCCCCCCGGCAGGAGGGGAGGCATCGAAACTTTGTTGATGCGGCATAGGGAGGGCAGGAACGATGAATCAACGTTGCGTGCGATGCGGGGCGGCGGTGGCTGGCAGCGCAAGGTTCTGTAGCGGGTGCGGTAACGACCTGAGCGTGGCGGGCAGCGTCACCAATCTGCCCCTCCCCACTATCCAGATGCCGCCCGCGCCGCTCCCCACCCTGAAGCGGCTATCGTCCACCTCGGCGTTGACCCCCGCCGACTCGCCCCCGCCCCCCAGCGGCACGACCCTGCGGCGGCTAGCCGACTCCCCGCCCGCCCCCACCCCACCGACGTTCGCCTTCCAATCACCCGCCTTCCCGCCGCCTGCGGGTTACTATGGGGCAAGCAATCCACCACTCCCACCTGCGGATTACTATGGGGCAAGTAATCCTGCACCGCCGCCCGGTTATTATGGCGCAGGTAACGTACCGCCCGCCCCGCCCGGCTACTATGCGAGTGGCGCGGTTAATCCTCCCGCGCCCGTCCCCGTCGGATACTATGGCGCGGGCGTGGGGATGAACCCGCCTCGCTCCGCCCGCTGGTTGACTACCGCGGGGCTGGTGCCAATTGTGATTATCGGCATGGTGGTCGCCTTGCTAGTCACCGCCGCCCTGCACGTGGGCGACCTCGGCTCGTTCTTCAGCGGCAGCCGCGATTGCCGCTATGATGGGGCGGGCAACCGCGACTTGCATGGCGAGCTGGCCGCCGCCTTCAGCACCATGTGCCAGACCAACAGCTTCCATGTGGTGATGACCGGCAGCCTCGATGGTCACAAGTTGAGCTTGAACGGTGATTTCAAGCGCGGGGCGGGCCGCTATAACGCTACGGTGGACGGCCAGAGCTACCAAGCGATTATCCTCGGCAACGATGCTTATGTCAGTCAAGATGGCAGCAAATGGATAAAGGATTACACCGGGCAGGTCAAGAATGTGGCCTCGCTAGCTGCCCTGTTCGACATCATCCCCGCCAACTTCAGCGACAAGCTGGAAGATTTGGGCAGCGACGCGGCGGCGGGCAACGCGCACAAAATCGAAACCCATAGCGGCGGCCCCGGCACCATCCTCGGCACGGGCAGTAGCGGCTACGTCATCTTCTGGGTGGCGGATGACGGCAGCAGTAAGTCGGTGCATCGGCTACAACTCAGCGGCGACCTCGGCGCGTTCAGCGGCAGCTTCGACATCGCCTACAGCAGCTTTAACCTGCCGGTCAACGTCACCGCCCCGCCGGTCAGCAATGCGAACGGCTTCGGCGACGGCTTCAAATCGGCCGCCCCTACCCTTAAAAAGCCATAACCCAACCCTATTTCTAACAGGAGAACACCTACTAATGTCCATGAACACCCAGTATTGCGCCAATTGCGGCACCCCAGCCATCCCCGGCGAACGCTTCTGCGGCGAGTGCGGCCACGATTTGACCATGCCCGGCAGCGTTACCAATGTGCCGCGCCAAGCGATGTCGCAGGGCATCCCCCCCGCCGTCCCGCCAGTCAGCCAATCGTACCCACCGCCCAACCAGCCCTATCCACCCGCCCCTTACGCCCAGAGTGTGACCCAGACTACCAGTCGGGGGGGAGGCAGTCCCTTGCCGCTGATTATCGGGGCGATTGTGGTCATCGCCGTGCTAGGGGTGGGCGCGTACTTCCTGCTCTTCAACAAGGGCGCGACCAACAATACGGTCAGCGGCAACCCCACCGCCACGCCGGTCGCCGCCCTTGCCGCCACCGCCACCCCCGGCAGCAACAGCCGCCCGCCAACCGCCACCGCCGACAACAGTGGCAATCAGCCCACCCCCGCTGGCAACAACGCCGCGCTGGGCGACGAGGTGCAGTCGGCGATTGACACGATGCGCGGTTTGACCAGCTTCCATGCCACCGTGTCCGGCACCTATGTGGGCAGCGAACTGGCGATTGACGGCGACTTCGGCAAGGACAACGCCCAGTTTACCTTCCAATATCAAGGGGTCAGTGCCAACGCTATCTACGTGGGCGGCAAAACCTACCTCAGCACCGACAGCGGTAAGACGTGGGCGGAAGATAGCAGCAACAGCGGCCAGTCGCTGATGGCAATCTCCTCGCTGTTCGACTCCGCGTTCGTGGGCACCGGCGACGTGTTCACCGATGAGGGCAATGAGACCCTCGTCAACGGCGAGACCGCCCACAAGGTTAGCACCACCGGCGGCTCCGATGCCAGCTTCAACGGCAAGGTGACGATGTGGCTGACCACCGACCAGTCGCTGGGCAAGAAGGTGATTCGCCGCCTGAACGTGAATGGCACCAGCAGCGGGGCGAAGGGCGACTTCACCCTCGACTACAAGGACTTCAACAAGAGCCTAAACATCACCGCCCCGCCGGTAGGTAGTAAGCGATAACCGAGGCGGGCGCAAGGGGCAAGCATGGCTGACGTTTGTGCAAGGTGCCATAACCCGCTGACCGATGGCAGCGCGGAGTGCGATATTTGCGGCAGGCCGGTGCTATGGCCGGGCGCACCGCTGACCCTGCGCCACCCCCTACTGGCCCGCCTGCGCGATATGGGGGTGGGTTTGCTCACGGTGCTGCTGGGCCTTGCCCTCGCTGCGCTGGTCATTGCCCTCATCCAGTCCAGCCACAGCCAAGCGGCGGAGCGACCCAGCACCGATGGCGGCCCCCGCATCCTCACCCCCGCCCCGCCCGGCCCCGCGATTGTCGCCACCGCCGCACCCCTTGTCCTGCTGCCCACCCCCACCCCCGACCCTGCCGCCGCCGCGCGTGACCGCCTTGCCACCGCCACCGCGCAGATGGCCGCGCTGACCTCGTACCGAATGGCGGGCAGCCTGAGCAGCGCGAACCCCAAGCTCACCTATAGCCTAGATGCCCGCCTGCTCCCCCCTGACAAGGCCCAAATCAGCATCCGCAGCGGGGGAAGCATACC
>JBBSEE010000039.1:0-10547 GCA_038239995.1 Chloroflexia bacterium
CCAGCTGGGGGTCAACCCCCAGACCCCCGCGAGTTTCCTTCTATACCCTGCACTCAAAACTCAAAACTCAAAACTATCACTCATCGTGTGGGTAGATGAACAGGCCGATGGTGTAGCGGTGGCGGTCATCTCCTGCGCTGGGTGAAGAGGTACGCGCATCATCCAGCATCGCAGTGATGAAGGCGTGTAGTTCGCGCACCTGCGTGTTGGTGAGGTAGAACTGGTCGCCCACATCGCAGGCCACGAGGGTATCCGCACCGTCGCCCTCCGCATCATCCGCCTCAGCAGCAAGACGGACATCGGCGACATGGATGAACTCGTCGCGCACCCGACTGGCAAGCTGCACATGGTGGGGCGGGGTGGCCTCATCGTCGCGCACCCGCAACAGGTCGGGGCGCGGCTCGTAGCTGCGGGCCACCGCGCGGAAGTATTTCTCTATCACCCCGCCCTTCTCCTGCTTGCTTACCAAGCGCACGAAACCTAGCCGCTCCAGTTCGCGTACATGGTAATGCACCTTGCCGCTTACGTCACCAATGCGGTCAGCCAGCATCTTCACAGTGGCAGGGGCAACGCACAGCATCCGCAAGATGTTCAAGCGGTAAGGGTCGGCAATCACCCGCAACTGCTCGATGGTCTCCACCGTCATCCGCTCGGCAATATCGCTGCTCATCGCTGCCATCCTCTCGTGGGGCGCACCCTTTTCCTTTATACAATCCGCTAGAACGTTATGGAAAATCATATCATAAGATTTGGGTTTTGTAAATAGGGGTGATAAGCTGAAGGAACAAATCAGCCACCGCCACCGTCTGTTAGATAATGTGGGCAAACCCCTTGCCCCAGTATGCTATGATAGAGAAAAGCCGAAAGGAGCGAACCAACTATGCCCAAGCGCAAGCGCATCATCGGCCGACCTCGACTCCGACGCGAAGATTGACCAGTTCATGCAGGTGGCGGCGAACCTGCCCGCGCCCCAGATTAACGGCGGGTTGCTGCTCGACACCGAGGGAGCGACTAAGCTGAAGGGCTGGAGGTTCATGGGCCAACGCTTCATCCCCGACTCCTACATCTTCCAGCAGCTTGTCTACGCCAATGTGGGCACCGAGGCCAAGCCACGCGCCTTCCCCAAGGGGCTGGATGTGCCCGCAGCAATGGGCAGCGACCGCGCCTCCGCCATCCTCAAGCAGATGGGCGAGAGCGATTACGCCAACTATGACCGTCAGATGCAGAAGATGAGGGATGAGTTTGGCAAGGTAGACCAGCCCACGTGGACACAGAACCTGTACTGGGGCTGGCTATACAGCCTCAAGCCCCTCGCCGCGCCGAAGGGGGATGGCTATCCCGCGTTCATGCGTAACGAGGCGTGGACCGACAAGCAACTATACAGCTACCTTGGCAGTTGGACCGAGCTACGCCATGACACTATCCTGTACGCGAAGCAGAGCTACGCCGTGGGCAGTGGTGCGCCCGCGCCGCCGAAGGCCACCCCCACCCCGCCGCCGCCGCCGCGTGGCTACGTCGAGCCACAGCCTGAAGTCTACGCCCGCCTCCAAGCCCTTGCCCAGCAGACGAAGGACGGCCTTACCGCCCGCAAGCTGCTCGCCCCCGACTTCAGTGCCGAGTTCGATACGATGATTAGCCTGCTCACCCGCCTCCGCAACATCAGCACGCTGGAGCTTACCGGCGGCAGCCTCAGCGACACCGACTACGCCTTCATCCGCGAGTTCGGCTCCAGCATCAAGGGGGTGCAGGACTTCACCCTCAACCAAGCGGACATCAGCAGCGGGGCGGACGAGCGTATGGCAATCGTGGCCGATGTGCATACCGACCCGAACAGCGGCAAGGTGCTAGAGGAGGGGGTGGGCAACGCGCTGACCATCGTAGCAATCGCCCCAGTAGACGGCCAGCCCAGCCTGCTAGTGGGCGCAAGCTACAGCCAGTACGAGTTCACCCACGACATGAGCGACCGTCTCACCGACGAGCAGTGGCAGCAGCAGCTAAACAACCCGCCCCCGCTGGCCGACTGGACGGGCAGCTTCAGCAAGTAACGGTTCAGCAGGCGGCCAGCGGATTAGGTTCAGCGGCACCGGAGAAAGCGGACAGGTAGAGGCGAGTGCAACCCGCCCCTACCTGTCCGTCCATTCGTTTATTCGTTTTTACTAATCCGTTGGCTGGCTGTCCGTTGGCTAAACCGATTAGGCGAACAATTCCGCCAACTCTGCTTCTTCCTCGGCGGTGGGTTGATGTTCGGGACGGTCCGGGGCGGGCGTATGACCGTTGCCGCTGGGCCGATGAGGGCGGGCAAGGGGGGTGGCGGTGGGGGCAAGGGTGCTGCGGGTGCTGGTGTAGCCGCAAGCGATGCAGCGCACCTGTTCGCCGTCGCGCCCGCGCAGACTGAGCAGGCCGCCACAGTTGGGGCAAGGGGGGGTAGGCAGGGGGCGGTCCCACATCACGAAGTCACATTCGGGATAGCGGTCGCAGCCGTAGAAAGTGCGCCCCTTCTTGGAGCGGCGTTCCATGATTTCCCCCTCGTGGCAGGAGGGGCAGGTCGCGCCAGTCTTGGTTTCGGGCATCGGCTTGGTGTTGCGGCATTCGGGGAAGCCGGGGCAGGCGATGAACTTGCCGTAGCGACTGAGCTTAATCACCATCTCCCGCCCGCACTTCTCACAGGTAATGCCCGCCGGGGTATCCGCCACCTTGACCGGGCCAATCGCTTCCTCGGCCAGCTTCAGGGTGGCGGCGAAGGGGTCGTAGAAGCGATGCAGCACCGGCACCCACGGACGCTCGCCATCGGCGATTTCGTCTAGCTCCTGCTCCATGGTCGAGGTGAAGCTGAGGTCCACGATGTTGGGGAAGTGCTGCACCAGCAGGTCGTTGACCACCATCCCTAGTTCGGTGGGCAACAGCTTCTTGTCGTCACGGGTAACGTAGCCACGCTCCTGTATGGTGCCAATCGTCGGCGCGTAGGTGCTGGGGCGGCCAATGCCCTGCTCCTCCAACGCCTTCACCAGCGTGGCCTCGGTGTAGCGGGGGGGAGGCTGGGTGAAGTGCTGCTCCGGCCACAGCTTGATTAGGTCTAGTGGCTCGTGCTTGGCGAGCAACGGCAGGGGGGGGGATTTCTTGTCGAACTCGTCACCGGCGGTGGGGTCGTCAATCCCCTCTTGGTAGACGGCAAGGAAGCCGGGGAACTTGACCACGCTGCCGGTGGCGCGGAAGATGTAGGGCTTGGTCGCCCCCTTGCCTGCGGCCACGTCTACGGTGGTGCTGTCCATCACCGCGGCGGCCATTTGGCTGGCAACGAACCGCTGCCAAATCAGCTTGTACAGCTTGTACTGCTCGGTACTGAGGGCGGCCTTGATGCGCTCCGGGTCGCGGCGGGAGGAAGAGGGGCGAATCGCCTCGTGGGCCTCCTGCGCCCCCTTCGCCTTCTTGCTGTAGACCGGCGGGCTGGGCGGCAGGTACGCTGCGCCGTAGCGGTCGGTAATGACCTCGCGGGCCTCTTGCTGGGCGACCGCGGCCACGTTGGTGGAGTCGGTTCGCATATAGGTGATGAGGCCCACACTGCCCTCGTCGGGCAAGTCTACCCCCTCGTATAGCTGTTGGGCGACGATCATGGTGCGTTTGGTGGTGAAGCCCAGCTTGCGGCTGGCCTCCTGCTGCAAGGTGCTGGTGGTGAAGGGGGCGGAGGGATTGCGGCGCACCTCGCGGGTCTTCACGCTGTCCACCACATAGTCGGCCCCGGCAAGGTCGCTAACCACCGCGTGGGCTTCGGCGGCGTTGTGTAGCTCCGCCTTCTTGCCCTTGATGCTGATTAGCTGGGTATGAAACTGGTCGCCCTTCTTCGGCTTGGGGCTGCGCTTGGCGAGGTCGGCTTCGATGCTCCAATACTCCACTGGCACGAACGCTTCGATTTCCCGCTCCCGCTCCACCACCATGCGAACCGCCACCGACTGCACCCGCCCCGCGCTGAGGCCGCCCTTCACCTTCTTCCACAGGATAGGGCTGATGCTGTAGCCCACCAGTCGGTCGAGGATGCGCCGCGCCTGCTGGGCGTTGACCAGATTGACATCAATCTGGCGGGGGTGGGCAAGAGCTTCCTGCACCGCGTCGCGGGTCACTTCGTGGAACTCCACGCGGTAGACAGGCCGATGCCCCGCCCCCGCGTTGGTCGCCTCCAGCAGATGCCACGCAATCGCCTCACCCTCACGGTCGGGGTCGGTGGCAAGGTAGACGGCGCGGGCGCGTTCCACATCCGCCTTCAGCCCCTTGACCGTCTGGGCCTTGTCGCGGGGGATGAGGTATTGGGGGGTGAAGTCATGCTCCACATCCACCCCTAGCTTGCTCTTGGGCAGGTCGCGGACGTGGCCGTAGCTGGCCCGCACCGCGTAGCCGCGCCCCAAATACTTGCTGATGGTCTTGGCCTTAGTCGGCGATTCGACGATGACGAGGTTGCTGCCGGGCGGCACGCTGCTGCTCGTCGCCGCCCGCACGCTGCTGCTGCCCTCGGTCTCGGTTCGCTTGGGGGGGCGGGCGGCGGTGGTGCGCGGCGGCTTAGTCGTCTTCGCCGCCCGCTTGGGGGCAGCCTTCTTGGGGGCGGCCTTCTTCGCGGGGGCGGCCTTCTTGGTGGTGGGGCTAGTAGTGGTCTTCTTAGTGGGCATTTTCGGTTCCTATTGTAATGATGCGCCCTGCTTTACGCACGGGCGCAGATTTAATCTCTATAGTTCAAAGTCACTGCGGCGAGTGCGATTAGCATTCATTCAACTGTACCACTGGGATGCAAAGCGCGGTCACGTTCAAGGGCCGACCACGCTCGTCGCTCGAACTCATCAACATCAATCCCATGCACGCGGGTGTGCTGCGCCAAACGGATATGGTCAGCAGTGGTAATTTCTGCTGCTAGGGGAACCGGGGATTGCAGAGCATCGTGCTGCACCGCTTGCAACAAAACTTCGAGTGCATAATTGCTTATGTCACGGTCGCCACGTGCCTGTTCAAGCAAGGCGCGTTGTTCGTCATTCAAGGTTAGGGTGATGGTGAAATCAGCCATTATCTCACTCTCCTATGGGCTATTTAGCACAGGCTGGCTCTCGTTTCTGGATTAACTATACCCATCCGCCTCCCACTTGTCAAGTACAAGGGGGCAATTCACACACAACCTTAACACTTGTTCCACATGAAACGGCGGGGCTAGGAGCCGGTAATCACGGCGGAGACAAAGATGGAGATGAACAGGGTGGCGATGAAGGCGACCCAGTTGTTGGTGGTGGTGTGGAAGTTGTAGCTGGGTTTGGCCCCGTTGCGGGTCAATTCGCGCACCCGCGCGGCGTAGCGCGGCATCCCCGCCCGCTGCCACAGCATCCACGCTAGGGCAAGGAGCAGCAGAGCGACAATCTCGGCCACGATGGTGCGGCGCAGGTAGGTGTTTCGCATATCCTCGCGGAAGATGCTTGCCACCAGCAGCACGGCGATGAACAAGGTGGCGTTACGCACCCCATTCAGCCCATACAGCCAGTTGTCCCGCCGCTGGTCGCCACCGGATACTATCATCGCGGGTCCTCCTCAGTATCAAGCAGCAAATCGAAGGAGAAAGTGCTGCCCGCGCCCGGCTTGCTCTCCACCTTGATGCTACCGCCATGCTTCTCGATAATTTGCTTGCTGATGGGCAAGCCGAGGCCGAGGCCACCGTAGTGGCGGCGATAAGCGTCCTCACCCTGACTGAAGCTACCAAAGATGTCCTCTAGCAGTTCGGAGGCAATCCCCGGCCCGGTGTCGCACACATAGAGGGTGATACGACCGGGCACTTCGGCGGGGTGCCAGCCCACGCGAATCTCGCCCTGCTCTGGGGTGAACTTGACCGCGTTGCCCATCAGGTTGAGCAGCACTTGGCGTAGGCGGTCGGCATCGGCGCACACCTTCAGGGCGTTGATTGCGCTGCCGTTGCTGACTGGCGGGGTGACTAGCTCAATCTTGATACCCGCATGGGTGGCACGTGGTTCAATCTCATGCACCACACTATCGAGGAAGGAGTAGAGCGGCACGGGCACCAGCTTGAGTTCGAGCGCACCCGCCTCCATATGCACGAGATTGAGCAGGGCTTCGATGTTGGCAAGCTGCTCCTCCCCGGCGTGGCGCATAATCTTGAAGAAGTGGCGTTGGGTATCAGTAATCGGCCCCGCGCTGCCGTCCTCCACCACTTCCATGTAGGCCAGCAGGGTTGCCAGCGGGGTGCGTAGCTCGTGGCTGAGGCGGGCGAGGAAGCTGCTCTTTAGCTTGTCGAGTTCGCGCAATTGCTCATTCTGCTGCTGCACGGTCGCCAGCAGCCGCGCATTGCGAAGGGCCACCCCTGCGTACCCCGCCAGCAGGGTGAGGATACGCTCATCCTCAACGCTGAACTGGTAGGGTTGGTCGCCATACACGCACAACGCACCAATCACATGGTCGTCGGCGAAGATAGGCACCCCCACGATGGCGCGGTAGCCGTATCGTTCCGCCAACGGACGCACGATGGGGAACTCGGTGTCATTAGTGAGGTCGGGTACGCTGACCGGCTGGGCATCTACCACCGCCCGCCCCGCCACCGAGTCGCGGTCGGGGGTGAACTTGCGGTCGTTAATCGCCTTGACGTACTCGTCGCTCATCCCCCGCGACGACACGATGGTGCCGATTTTACTCTGCTCATCAAGCAGGAAGATGGTGGACTTGTGCAACTCTAGGTGGGCCTCGGCGGCGTTGAGGATGGAGTTCAGCACCTCCTCGGTGTTAGTGCTGGCGACCACCGCGGTCGCACTTTGGGCGAGGGCGTTGAGGCTATCCAGCCGCCGCTGCAACCGCTCTCGCTCCCGCGTATGGGCCAGCCCGCCCGCCACGCTATCGGCCAACGCCAATAGGGGCGTGCCTTGAGGGATGCTGAACTTGTGGTCGGGGCGGCGACTGTAGACGGTAAGTGCGCCAATCACCTTTCGGCTATCCGGTTCGATGATGAGGACGGTGAGCAGGGCGTGGATGCCCTCTTGCTGCTCGATCTCGCGCTGCCCGGCGGGAATACTCTGCTGCCCATTGTACACCACAATCCGCTGCATTGGCTCATCCACGTTCGCGGGAGGGGGGGCGGGGATAGTGCGGCTATGCAGATAGCTATCGGATAGGTTATATCCCGCGCGGAGTTGCGCGATGCCGCTGGTCGCGTCAATTAGGAAGATGCCCGCCGCGTCCGCCCCGGTCACCCGCGCGGCATACTGCGCCGCGGCCCGTAGCAGCGCATCATCGAGCGAGGTGGCATTGGCGAGCGAGAGCAGCAGGTCGAGGGTCTGTTTCCGTTCCCGACTTTCGAGGTTCAACTGGCGTATCAGCAGCCCGCTCATCAGCGCGGCTCCTACTGCAAACAAATCGTGGGCGACGACGGTGAGGGTGGGGAAGGGGGTGTCGTACAAGTAGGCGTTGAGTGCCCATGCGAGGGTATAGTTGAACAGGAAGATGGCGCAGCTAGCCACCGCCCCGCGTGACCCACTGCGGTAGGTGGAGGCAATGACCAGAAAGATAAAGTTGAGGTAGAGGTTATAGTGCGCGGTGGTGATGCCGAAAGCGATAATCGCGAAGATGAACCCGCTATCGAGGCCCAGCGCAAGGGCAGCCAGCCGCTGCTGCTGGGCAATGGTAGTCACCTGCCGATTGAGCCACCACAGCAGCAAGTTGTAGCCTGCCATGATTGCCATCAGCATCAGGGTGGGGCCGAGGGTGGATAGCCACACGCCGAGGCCCAACACCAACATCAAGGCCACCCAGCGAATGGTGATAATGACACTCTCGCGCTGCTTTAGCACGACGAGTGCCTCTTCGCTGCTATCCGGTGCATCGAGTTGCTGCGAACTGAGAGTCAAGTCTGCCCCCTTGGTTAGGGCGAAGCGGTGCCACATAGCATCAGTATAGCAGACTGCACCGCCGCTGACAACCAAATGGGCTACTTCCTTAGTGGGAAAATGGGGGATAATGGGCAAATGGTAAGGTTGCGGTAAGGTTGCGGTAAGGTTGGGGGCCAATCAATCCGGCACCTCGCTAGTCATCTCCGCAAGGATGGGCTGGGGCTGGGTGAGCGAGCGGCGGGAGGTGAACTCGCCACGCCGCGCCTGCTGATAGACCGACACGATGTTGCCCGCAATTGCCGCCCAGCTACGCTCCAACTGGGCGTGACGACGCAGGGCAAGGCCGCGCTGGTGCAGGGTGGTGGGGTCGGTGTTCAGGGCCTCGGCAAGGCAATCGGCGAGGGAGATAGCACTGCCGCGCTGGGCATAGTAGCCGAGGTCGCCGAGGAACTCGCGGCTGGTGGGGGTATCGAAGCAGACGGTGGGCAGGGTCATCGCCATATAGTTGGCAATCTTGCCCGCCCCCTCCGTGGCCGACAGCTTGGGGGCGACCGCGATGTCGCCGAGGGCAAGGTATTGGGGGGCGAGTTCGTAGGGGATGCGCCCGCTGATGGTCACATGGTCGCCAATGCCTAGATAGTCGGCGAGGCGGCGATAGTCGTCGGCGGCGGGGTAGCCCATAATCAGGAAGTGGGTGTCGGGGTGGGTGGGGAGCAGCCGCTTGGCCGCCTCCAGCAGCAGGTCGGTGCCCTGATAGGGGGCGAGCTTGCCGAGGTAGACGACGATGCGCCGCGTGTTGGGGATGTCGAGGCTGGCCCGCAACTCTGCCACCCGCGCCCGCTGCTCATCGCTAGTGGGGGGGGCGAAGCGGTTTACGTCCACCCCGTCGGCAATGGTGAAGATGCGGGCGGGGTTGACGTGATACTCGGCCCGTAGCTTGGCGGCGGCGTTGTGCGAACTGGCGATGATTGCGTCGGCCATGCGGTCTATCACCGTCTCCAGCATCCGAAAGGGCTTGTAGTACGGCCCATCGGCGCGGATGAAGCGGTGGTCCACCATCTCGCCGCTGAGGCTGCCCTGATAATCGAAGATGACCGGCACATGGGCTTTGGGCAGCAGGGTACGGGTGAGGCGGCCAATCAACGCCCCCTCGTGCAGGTGGGCATGGATGATGTCGGGACGCATCGCCCACGCGGTTCGCACCGTCCGCAGCAGCAGCATGGGGTCGTACAGCATCTTGCGCTTGGACGAGCCGATACTGACCTCGCGATGGCCGGTGAAGGCGGCGCGGCGGATGTCAATCCCCGCCACATCGTTGCCACTGCCGTAAGTCACGGTCGTGACCCGATGCCCCAACCGCTGCAACGCCCATATCTCTTCGAGGATACGCACGTGCGCCCCATAGTGGGCGAAGAACGAGGTGGGCGCGACCATCAGGACCTTGTATCGCTTCTTGTCGGCTACTGCTTTGCTCAATATAAGATACTCCTCAGTGGGCCGCTGATTAGATGCGGTCGCATCACGCTACGCCGCCCCCTCCTCCGCTGCTTCACTAAGTTCGTGGAACAGTTGCTCAGTAGTGTACCCCCGTCCTGCTTTCGCGCTGGCATACCTTTGCTGCAACAGGTTAAGCAGACGAGGGTCTTTATTCACGAACTCATCCTCTAGCTCACGCTCCAATTCTTCGCGGGTTACAGAGTGGAGCAGCACTCTAAGCAGCAGCTTAGGGATGGTAACTTCGCTACCCACATCATCAGATACGAGGCGGTCGAGCATAATCAGAGCAGCATGGGGTTTACCTTCGACGGTCACGATTACTGTGCCCGCATCGGCATTCTGGTTATCACTTTGCAGGAGGCGGATCGAGTCGTCTAGTTCAAGGGTCTTCATTGCTTTTCCTTCCTATCATAAGGGTTTACGTCATCATTGCTACGGTGAGGGCCAAACATCTTTAAGGAACTGAATAAGCTCTGGCATATCAAACATTTGCTTGCCAACCCGAACGTGGTTGCACTCCTTTTTTCCTACCGCAAGGATGTAAATTGTATCATCTTCAACAACATAATAAACTCGCAGGTCGCCTAGCCTCAGCCGCCAAAACTCCATGGTGGGTGATAGCTCTTGCTTTAGTGGCGCACGGTTATTCGTCTGCACCTGCGGCTGATGAACAAGCTGGGGTGGTGCTTGCTTAAATATAATCGCGCGTTCACCTTTGCTTAGTTCCAATAGGTCGTCTTTGGTCTCTGGCAACCAATTTAGTTTGTACCTCACTGTCGCTTTCTCCCAATTAGGCAGTGCAGTTATTGTACCACATCTATTACCCCCCTGCCACCAACGCAGGAGGGCGCATCCTTAAACACCGCTTTGTCTGCCGCCTAAGCAAGGTTGCCTGCAAGGAAATCTTGCGATATAATTGGACCATCAAGCGTGGAGGAGAGATAAGCATGGCCCAGCAATTTAACATAGGAGTTACGCAGTTGCGGGTGGATTTATGCCTGTTGACGTAGGGGCGAATCGCATCCGCCCAGTTCCCCCTCCATCAACGTGCATCGTAACCACGTGGACAGGCCTGATTGCATCCGATACACCTAGTACCTTAACATATAGATATTGATGGCCCTCATCAAAGGTGGTATAATCCTTTCCAACCGAAAGGAGTGACCACCATGCCGAAGAAGAAGCATATCATCA
>JBBSEE010000040.1:0-10396 GCA_038239995.1 Chloroflexia bacterium
AAGCGGCCCACCATCTCGCTGCGGCGCACCCGCACCATGTCACCTATCTGCATCTCGATGTCCAGTTGCCCGTCAATAGTGATAATCGCCTCGACCGCGCGGTTGATGGTCAGTTCCACTACCGCCTTGTCGGGCAGCACGAGGGCGCGGATGAGGGCGAGGTAGGGGGCAATCGGCACCACTACGATGTTGCGGGCATCAGGGGTGAGGATGGGGCCACCGGCGGCGAGGCAGTAGGCGGTGCTGCCGGTAGGGGTGCTGAGGATGACCCCATCGGCAACGTAGCTGGCGGTATGCGCCCCATCCACCCGCAACTCCGCCTCCACCACGCGAGAGAGGCCGCCGCGATTGACCACGATGTCGTTGAGCGCGTAGAAGGTGTGTATCACTTCGCCGCCACGCACCAATTCGCCATGCAGCAGCATCCGCTCCTCCACCCAGTATTCGCCCGCAATGAAGGCAGGCAGGCGAGTGAGCGCATCCTCAGCCGGGATTTCGGTGAGGAAGCCGACCTTGCCCAAGTTGATGCCCACAATTGGGACACTGAGCGGGGCGGCGAGGCGGGCAGCGCGAAGGATAGTGCCATCCCCCCCGAAGCTGAACATCAGGTCGAGGTTGCTATCGCCATCGAAGCATAGCTCCGGCTGGGCCTCGTGGCACTCGCGCACCACCACACCATGCTGCTCCAGCACGCGGTGCAACTGGGCGGCCAGCGGTGAAGCCGCCTCCTTGCGCTCGTTGACCACGAATCCCACCTTGCTAATCTGCTTCAAGTTGCTCCCCTCCCGGCGCGGTTGGCACGGTCAATTCCTGTATGCGGGCGGCCACATCCCATGCGGGCGCGGGCTGGCGGCGGATATAGGCGAGGAACTCGACATTGCCCGCCGGGCCAGTTATCGGCGACCGTGCCAAGCCGTACAGGTACAATCCCCGCTCTGGGTTAGCCGCGCGATACTCGGTCAGCCAGTCGGCCACCGCCTGTAGCACCGCCTGATGCTGCTCCGGCTTCCGCACCACCCCACCTTTGCCCACCTGCCCCTTGCCCACCTCGAACTGGGGCTTGACCAGTGCGACAATGAAGCCATCATCGGTCAGCAGATGGGCAATCGCGGGCAGCACCAGCTTCAGGCTGATAAACGATACATCTACCGTGGCAAGGTCAGCCCGCTCTGGAAGTGCGGTCAGATAGCGGATGTTGGTCTCATCCAGCACCACCACGCGCGGGTCGCTCCGCAGCCGCCACGCCAGTTGCCCACTGCCCACATCTATGGCGTACACGCGGGCCACCCCGTTCTGGAGCAAACAGTCGGTGAAGCCTCCCGTAGATGCGCCCACATCTGCCGCCACCTTGCCCGCCAATAGCGGCAGCAGGCCGAACTCCTGTAGTGCGTGTTCCAGCTTCAAGCCGCCCCGCGAGGCGTACTTCAGTCCGCCGCGCACCTCAAGCGGGCTGTCGGCGGGGGTGGGGGTGCCGGGCTTGTCGGCACGACGTTCGCCGATATACACTTGCCCCGCCATAATCAGGGCCTGCGCCTGCGAACGGGTCTCAGCGAGGCCGCGCTCGACCAGCAGCACATCCAACCGCTCCTTCTTCGCTGCCTTCACCGCCCCGCCCCTTCGATGAGGGCAGTGAAGCGGGCAGAGTGGATGTGGCAGATAGCGAGGGCGAGGCCATCGGCGGCATCATCCGGCTGCGGGATGACGGATAGGCCCAGCATCATCCGCACCATCTCCTGTATCTGGTTCTTGTCCGCCCGCCCATAACCCGCCACCGCCTGCTTCACCTGCAAGGGGGTGTACTCGAACACCGACAGGTTGCGGTGGGCGGCGGCCAATATCGCCACCCCCCGTGCGTGGCCCACGCTAATCGCGGTGGTGATGTTCTTGGTGAAGAATAGTTCCTCCACCGACATCACCTCCGGCTGATGCTGGTCAATCACCGCCAGCACCCCGGCGTAGAGCAAGGGAAGACGCTCGGCCAGTGGGGCTTTCGCCCGCGTGGTGAGCGCCCCGTAATCCACCATCCGTAGATTGGCCCCGCCCGCGTCGCTATCCACTACCCCCCAGCCCATAATCGCGGTGCCGGGGTCGAGGCCTAGCACGCGCACCGCTAGCCTTCCATCCCGGCCATCGCCGCTTCGGTCAGTTCAAGGTTGGTATACACCTGCTGCACGTCGTCTAGCTCCTCCAGCCGCTCCACCAGCTTCAGCACCTGCTCCGTCTCTTTGGGGCCAAGTTCGACCGTAGTGGTGGGGGTCATGGTGCGCTCGGCGGACAATACCTTCAGCCCCTGCGTAATGAGGCTGCCCTCCGCCACCTTCAGTTCAGTGGCCGGGACATAGACTTCGATTTGCCCTTCCTCCCCACCCTCCTTCACGTCGTCCGCGCCCGCATCAATCGCGGCTAGCTCGACCTCTTCGGGGTCCTGCTTGCTCGTATCTACCACCAGCAACCCCTGCGGCTTGAACATCCAGATGACCGAGCCGTTCTCGCCGAGGCTGCCGCCGCCGCGCGTGAAGGTGGAACGGATTTCGCCCACGGTGCGGTTGCGATTATCGGTCAGGGTCTGCACGATGATGGCCGAGCCGTGTGGCCCGTAGCCCTCGTACATAATCTCCTCGAACGCAGTGCTGCCCTCGCCACCGCCGCTGCCACGGTCAATCGCCCGCTGAATGTTGTCAGTGGGCATACTCTCCGACTTAGCCTTCTGCACTGCGATGCGGAGGCGGAAGTTGGAGTCGAGGTTATTCCCGCCCTCTTTGGCCGCCACCATAATCTCGCGGGTCAGCTTGGTAAACAACTGCCCCCGCCGCGCATCGGTAACTTCCTTCTTGCGACGAATCGTCGCCCATTTGGAGTGACCAGACATAAATCCGCTCCTCTGCAAAGATAGTGTGATGATTCGCAGGTCTGCTGCCCGCGTGTTTGCCCGCAATTATACCACGCCGCCAACAATTTGGGCAAGCAAGGTTGCGCTCACCCCCCGCGCGTGCTAAAATTGAGCTGCAAACCCAGCTAAATCGGGAGGTCGCCCCTTGACCACCATCTACACCATCGGCCACAGCAACCTGAGCGCGGAGCGATTGAACGCCCTGCTCAAGCAGCACGGCATCGCCCGGCTGGTGGATGTGCGGAGCGCACCGTTCAGTCGGCTGTGGCCGCAGTTCAACCAAGCCGCGTTGCGCGATAGCCTGCGCGAGGCGGGCATCAGCTATCTGTTCCTCGGCAAGGAGCTAGGTGGGCGGCCCGACGATGACCGCCTACGTAGCCCCAACGGTGCCCCCAACTACGACGCGATGGCCCAAACCCCCCTATATCGGCGCGGCCTTGCCCAACTGATTGACGTAGCCGCCCCGCAACCGACCGTGATACTGTGCAGCGAGGCCGACCCCCACCATTGCCACCGCTACAAGCTGGTCACGCCTACGCTAGAGCAGGCTGGGGTAGAAGTGAGGCACATCCTCAGCGACGGCAGCCTGCTGCAAGATGTGCAGGATAGGTTGTTCTTATGGAGGCACTATACACGATTGGCTTCACCAAGAAGCCGCTACGGAAGTTTATCACCCTACTGCGCGAGGCGGAGGTGGACGCGGTGATTGACGTGCGCCGCCACAACAGTTCGCAACTGGCGGGCTATGCGAAGAAGGATGACCTTGCCTACATCCTCGAACTAGTGGGCATCGGCTACCAGCCCGCCCTGATGTTCGCCCCCGCCGAAGACCTGTTGGGGCAATATCGGCACAAGGCGATTAGCTGGGATGAGTACGCGCAGCAATTCACCGACCAGCTTGACCGCGCCAACCCACTGGCCGAGGCGCGGACGCTGTTGCAACCCTATCGCCGCCCCGCCCTGCTCTGCGCCGAGGATGAGGCCAAGCAGTGCCACCGCCGCCTGGTCGCCGAGTGGCTGGCGACCAAATTGGGCCACCTTGAGATTAGCCACTTGAGGTAAGCAGATGGGTACGATTAACGCTAAGATGGAGAGCATGGTGGTGCTGGCGGTGACGCGGATGCACACGGGGATGTGTACCGCAGGGCTGAACCAGCAGGGCGAGTGGGTGCGCCCCCTGCGCGACTTCGGCCACCTCAGCCTCCGCGATGTCAGCTACCCCAATGGGCAGGTGATGCGCTGTTTCGATGTGGCCCAGATACCGATTATCAAGCGTCGCCCCGACCCGCCCCATATCGAGGACGCGGTGGCCGACTTCAACCACTACCAACTTCGCCTCGCCGCCCAGATTAGTGCCGGGGAGCGGGCGGGCTGGCTGGCGGCCCACGCCGAAGCTGCTGCCGCTGCTGCCGAGGCGGTCTATCAGCGACACCAACGCTCCCTTGCGCTGGTGCGGGTCGAGGAGTTGAGCGCAACCATGAAGCTGGACCCCTACAGCAGCAAGCTGGAGATGAAGGTGTGGGCCGAGGAGCTAGGCGTGCCCCGCCCTATCCCCTGCACCGACATCCACTGGCGGGCGTTGGGGCGCAAGCTGCTGGGCAATGGCGGGATGAAGAACATGGAGTGGCGCGAGTTGAGCGCACTACTCGACTGCCGCGAAGTCTACCTCACCCTCGGCCTCGCCCGCCAATTCGAGGGCGAATACTGGCCGCTCATCGTCGGGGTACATACTATCCCCGCCTACGATGTAGACATTGACATCCGCAATCTATGAACGATTACGACCAAGCAACCCTGAGCAGCACCCTACGCGAACTGTGGGGCTATGATGATTTCCGCGCGGGGCAACTCGCGGTCATCAACCAAGTGATGCGCGGACAGGACACCCTTGCCCTGATGCCCACCGGCGCGGGTAAGTCGCTGTGCTACCAACTGCCCGCCCTGCTGCTCCCCGGCGTTACTTTGGTGATTAGCCCCCTGATTGCCCTGATGAAGGACCAGTACGACAACCTGCCCGCGGGGGCATACGAACGGGCCACCTTCATCAATAGCAGCCTTGAACCGAGCCAGCTTGAGCAGCGGCTCGACGATGTGCTGGGCGGTCGCTATAAGCTGGTCTATGCCGCGCCGGAGCGATTGCGCCAGCGGCCCTTCCTCGACGCGCTGCAACGTGCTGGTCTACGCCTGATGGTGATTGATGAGGCCCACTGCGTCAGTATGTGGGGTCACGATTTCCGCCCCGATTACCTGTTCATCCGCAAGGCCTTGCCCCTGCTCGACGACCCCCAACTGCTCTGCCTCACTGCCACCGCCACCCCCGCGATGCAGCGAGAGATTGGCGAACAGCTAGGCCGCCGCCTTGCGCTGGTGCAACTGAGCAGCTTCCGCCCTAACCTGCGCTACGAGGTGCGCCGCGCCAGCAATGCCGAGGGCAAGATGCAGATGCTGGCCGACCTGTGCCACGAGGAACACGGCAGCGGCATCGTCTATGCCACCAGCCGCGAGAACTGCGAGAAGCTGGCGATGATGTTGCGGCGGCAGGGGGTGGGGGCGGAACATTACCACGCGGGCATCGAAAGCGAGGAACGTAGCGCGGTGCAAGAGCGGTTCATGCTGGACCGCACCCGCGTGATTGTCGCCACCGTTGCCTTCGGGATGGGCATAGACAAGGCCAACGTGCGCTTCATCGCCCACTTCAATATGCCCAAGTCGCTGGAAGCCTATGCCCAAGAGTCGGGGCGGGCGGGGCGGGACGGCAAACCGGCACGGTGCGTGCTGTTCTACACCAATGCGGATAAGGGCAACCTGACCCGCTGGGCGAAAGGCGAGTTGCTGGACAAACCGCTACTGCGGGCGGTTTACAAGGCGGTGCGCGAGACATTGACCGCCAACGGCATTCGTAGCGGCGACACCCTAGCCGGGCTGGCCCTGACCGGCGACCTCGTGCGCGAAGTCAACCAGATGGGGGTCGGCGATGTGGATGAGACCAAGCTGCGGGTCGCGATTAGCCTGCTGGAGCGGGCGTGGATGATGAGCCGTCGCCTCGATGCTCCCCGTACCGCCACCGTGCTGCTGAATGGCGCGATGCTCGATGTTGAGGATGAGAGCTTCGACCGATTCTGCCGCATCGCCCGCTTGCAGCCGGGGCAACGGGAGGTGGTGGATATTACCGAGGTCGCAAGGCAAATGGCAATTGGCCCCGATGCGGTAGAGGCGGCGTTGCTTGACTGGCAGGCGGCAGGGCGGTTGCAATATCGGGGCAGCGGGCGAGATATGCTGCTGGCGATGCCCACCAACCCGCCCCATGCCGCCGCCCAAATAGACGCGCTGCTCGGCCAACTGGAACGCGCGATTGACCAACGGCTCACCCAGATGGCCGCCTACGCCGAAGCCGACGTTTGCCGCCACCGCGCCATTGCCCTGCACCTCGGCGAGAACTTGCCCCCCTGCGGCGATGCCTGCGATGTGTGCGCCCCCGGCGGCGAGATGATGGTGGGCGAAGTGGAAATCGTCCCGCCGGTCGCCAACGTGGGGGCCACGATTATGGAGGCGGTGCGTTCGCTGATGAGGCCGCTGGGCCGCACTGGGCTAGCCCAAGCCCTAGTCGGCTCACTGGCCGCCCCGGTCAAGCGCGAACAATGTGTCAACTTCGGCAGGCTGGCCTACGCCACCCGCAAGGCGGTCACATCCGCAATTGACGAGCTAATCGCGGCGGGCTACCTGCAACTGTTCCACAAGGGCGACTACCCCCTGCTCACCCTCGGCCCGCATGGTGATGAGGAGCCACCCGCGAAGTTGATTAACCTCCCTGCCAAATCCCAACCGCAACCGCTGCGGCCCGATACGGACTCATGGCGGCAGGCGGCCACCAATAGTCAAATGCGAGCTTCTGCCGACCAGCTTGACGACGAGGCCGCCGACCTGTTCGAGCGGTTGCGGGCGTGGCGGCGGATGGCGGCGCAACGCGAGAACTTGCCCCCCTACGTCATCGCCCATGACCGCACCTTGCAGAGCATTGCCCAACTGCGCCCCCGCACAGTCGCCGAACTAGCCAATGTTGACGGCTGGCGAGACCGTAGTGCCACAAGATATGGTGAAGAAGTGCTAGAGGTGCTATGGGGCGAAAGCGACGCGCACCCACCCCCCACCTCTCCCGGTGGGGGAGGAGTTTGATTGCTCGCTTGCCGATGGGAGGGGGTTTGTTAGCTTCTCCGCGCAGTGGCATCCTCAGTCGCCCCGTTCGCGCTGCGGGGGACGTTCAGGTGGCTGCGACCGTTGCGTATCTGCGTCAGGTGGCGGGAGAGGGCTTCTTCGAGGTCGTTCAACACCCCGGCGGCGTAGGTGTCCGCCCCCACCCGAATCGTGTCCGCCTCATCCTCGGCCTCGCGCAGAATCTTGGCCGCCCGCGCCTCACTCTCTGCCAGCAGCCCCTTCTCCTGCAACATGAAGTCGGCCTGCTCCTTCGCCATCTTGATGATGTCGTCGGCTTCGGTATGGGCGTTCTCGATGATGCGTTCGCGCTCGTTAAGGATACGCTTCGCCTGCTTGATTTCGTCGGGGATGACCGCGTGCATCTGGTCAACCAACGAGGTCAACGCCTCCTCGTCAATCATCACCTTATTGGTCATCGGCACCTTGCGCCCAGCCACAATCAGTGCCTCCAGCCGGTCTATTAGGTACAGAATGTCCATCGCCATCCCCCCGCCTCAGATTATAGATTGCAGATTGTAGAAGGTAGAATAAAGTGATGAGTGATGCGTGAATGTAGGGGCGTGATAAATCACACCCTGATACCCTCATGCTCTCATGCCTCATGCCCTACACCGCTTCGTGTCCGTAGATGTGGCGCAACGCCTGCTCGACGTGGGTGGGGACGAGGCCGGACACATCGCCGCCCATCCGCGCTACATCCTTCGCAATTGTGCTGCTCACGTAGCTATGCTCCGCGCTGGCTATCAGGCAGACCGTCTCGATGTCCGGCGCAAGCTGGTGATTGACCCGCGCAAGCTGGAACTCCCAGTCATAATCGGTGGTGCTACGGATGCCGCGGACCATCACTTGTGCCCCCACGTGGCGGGCGAACTCTACGGTTAGCACGCTGTATCCGCTCACCACCACGCTGCCGCCCAACCCCGCCTCGCGTATCGCCCGTTCCAGCATCGCCGCCCGCTGTGGCAGGGTGAAAGCAAGGTTCTTCAATGCGGGACTGTCGAACACCGCTACCACCAGCCGGTCGTACAGCCGCGCCGCCCGCTTGATGATGTCCAAGTGGCCGTTAGTCACCGGGTCAAAGGTGGCGGGATATATGGCGATGCGTTCCAATTATCAACTCCCCACCCTCACTCCACCTCGCCCAGAGGAGAGTTTAGGGTATAGATCGAAAAATCCGAGTCCCCGTAGCTGCGGTGGCGCAGGCGGGTCAGCCGCCCATAGCTGTCGGCCAGCGGTACGCGCACCGAGTGCCCAACCACGAACACCCC
Organism: Chloroflexia bacterium; assembly: GCA_038239995.1. Lineage (GTDB taxonomy): Bacteria > Chloroflexota > Chloroflexia > QHBQ01 > QHBQ01 > QHBQ01. The sequence goes on from JBBSEE010000040.1 coordinate 8,371, forward strand.
ATCATCCGCCAGCAACCCGCTCTCACCCACTGCCTCAATCATCTGGTGAATATCGGATGCGGCATAGGGTGGGTCTGCGAATATTATATCATACTTTGCAACCGCATCATCGAGGCGTGGGGGATGGGCAAGGAACTCGGTCACAGTGCGGGGATGCACTTTGCCTCGCGCCGCCAGCACGGTGCTGTCCAGATTGCCCTGTATGTTGCGGCAGGCGGCCCGATTCTGCTCCACGAAGTCGGCGTGCGCCGCCCCCCGCGACAAGGCCTCGATGCCTAGCGACCCAGTGCCCGCATACAAATCCAGCACCCTCGCGCCCGCGAAGCCGAACGGGGTCAAGATGTTGAACAACGCCCCCTTCACCATATCGGTCATCGGGCGGGTGCCGGGACCCGGCGGCCCTTTCAGCGGGCGACCCTTTGCACTACCGGATATTACTCTCATGTGCGCTATTATAACAGAAATCTTTTATCTGACCCGTGCGCCGCAATCGCCAGCCCGGCGGTGATGCCGGTGAACACGTCCTGTTCGCGTAGCTTGTCCGCCCCGAACTTGTCGGCCAGCAGCTTGACGAAGAAGGGGACAGACGAGGAGCCGCCGGTGCGTAGCACCACGTCAATATCGCGCTCCTCTAGCCCGGCGGCGGCCACCACGCGGTCGAGACATTGGCTAATCGCCCGCGCTTCTGGCGATATGTACCACTCAAACTCGCCTCGCTCTACCCGTCGCCCGATGCTGATGTCCTTCTCGGTCAGCACGATGCTGGTCGCCTCCTCATCGGACAGGCGTATCTTAGCCGCCTCCACCTCCTCGTACAGGCTGAGGCCGTAGTTGTTGGTAATCAGGCTGCGGAGGGCGCGTATTGCCTTCGGGTTAGTGCTACTGCGCTCTATTTCGTAGAGGAAACTGATGGTCTTCTGGTTGAGCAACAGGCGCAGAGTCTGCCAACGCAGCAGGCTGTCCCAGATATAAGCCGGGATTTTGCTACGTCGCTCGCCATAGGTGCTGCCGTAGCCGAAATCGCGTAGCAGCTTGCCCTGCACCAGCCGCGCGTTCAGGTCATCCCCCCCCACGGGCACGCCATCGAGCGCGAGTATCTGCCGCTCACCCCCACCCAACCGCATGATGGTCACGTCCAGCGTGCCGCCCCCGAAGTCGAACACTAGCACGTGCTGGGGGCGGGACAGGGTGGTCTCGTAATATAGGGCCGCGGCGACCGGCTCATACTCGAACTGCACATCGCTGAACCCCGCCTCGTGGCAGGCGGTCAGCATCCGTTGCGCCGCTGCCGCGTTCACCGCGTCGTCCAGCGAATAGCGCACTGGGCGACCGACCTGCAAGCGGTCAATCCGCTGCCCCACGATTGCTTCCACCCGCTGCTTCAGTTCGGCAAGGAACACGGCGATGAGGTCCTCGACCGTGTACATGGTGCTGAACACGTTGGTGGGCTTAATCACGGTGGAGCGCAATCCAGTCTTCAGCGATTGGAAGAAGCGGCCCGGCTCCGCCTCGTCCACCTCGACGTAGAGGGTGTCCACATAGTACATCTCTGAGCCGATGAACTCGTAGTCGCCCAGCTTCTTTCGGGTAAGTTGCACCGAGCGGCCCGTGTTGTCGTGGAAGTAGGTTTGCAGTGCGTCGTTGCCGATGAAGTGTTCGCCCGCGCGGTTGATGTATAGCAGGGAGCGGGCCGAGGTCATCGCGTGGCTGTGGGGGTCAACCGGAAACATGGTCAGCGTATCGCCATCGAACAACGCCGCGCTGCTGTTGCTGGTGCCAAAGTCTACACCGAGACGCAAATCGGAGGTGGGTAGGCCGCTATTGATATAGAAATACTTGGGGCTGTCCACAATGGGGGCGGCTTCCTGCTTTAGCGGGGTTTGCTTCGGCTTGGCCGGTTTGGGCAGTTCGATGTCGGTGGTGAGGTCCAGCGGGGTATAGCTCTGCTCCTTGAGCCAGATGAGAAATGCGCTAATCGCCTTCCAGTCGGGGGGGAGTGGGGGGTCGTAGGCGGAGCGGGTGGCGA
>JBBSEE010000041.1:0-10275 GCA_038239995.1 Chloroflexia bacterium
AAGTGGCTGGAGTTGAGTGTCGAGGCCGACCGTGAGGCGGTGGAGGCGATTAGCGAGTTGTTCGCCCGCTACGGCTACAACGGCGGGGTGGCAATCGAGGAGGCCATCTTGCCGCACGAGGATGAGGACAAGTACCAGCTTGACCTCGCCCGCCCGGTCACGGTTAGCACATGGCTGCCCGCCGACGATAAGGCGGAAGAGAGCCGCCAGCGCATCGAACATAGCTTGTGGCACTTGGGGCAGATGCGCCACATCAGCCCGCTGCGGGCCACGATTAGCGATGAGGAAGATTGGGCCAACGCATGGAAGGAGCATTACCACGTGCTGCGGTTGGGCCAGCATATGGTGATTCGCCCCTCATGGCGGGAGTACGCGGCGGAGGCGGGCGATGTCACGGTCGAGCTTGACCCCGGCATGGCCTTCGGCACCGGTCTGCACCCCACCACCCGCCTCTGCCTCATCGCGCTGGAAGATTACGTGGCGGCGGGGATGAACGTGCTAGATTTGGGGGCGGGCAGCGGGATACTGGCAATTGCCGCCGCCAAGCTGGGTGCAGCGTCCGTGCTGGCGATTGACAACGATGCGGTCGCGGTCAAGTCGGCGACCGAGAACGTAGCCCGCAACCCCGATGTCGCCGCCCGCATCCACGTGACCGAGGGTACATTGGAGGCGGCGGGCGGGCAGCAGTTCGACCTCGTGGTTGCCAACATCATCGCGCGGGTGATTACCGAACTGGCCGAGGGGCTAGCCGCCACCCTCAACCCCAACGGCGTACTCATCGTCAGCGGCATCATCGAGGACAAGGCCGATGCGGTTGCCCTCGCCCTCGCCGCCGCTGGCCTGCACAACCGCGAACGCCGACAGGAGGGCGACTGGGTGGCCCTCATCCTACATTCTTGATTCCGCCGCCGCCCACAGCAGGGCGATGATGCTGAGGCCGTCCATGATACGCCCGTCGAAGCACATCGCCACCGCCTCGGCGAAGGGGAGGGTGACTAGCTCCAGTCCGGCGGCGGCCTCGGTGTGGTCGAGGTTGTTGGGCACATCGCTAAGGTCTTGGGCAAGGTAGGCGAAGGCCGCGATGTTGCTCACCCCCAGCGCGGTGTAGAAGCTGCCCAGTGCCGTCCAGCGGGCGGCAGCGAGGCCACATTCCTCGGCCAGTTCGCGGGCAGCGCAGGCGGCGGGGTCACGCTCGTCGGGGTTGAGGCCCCCCGCTGGCAGTTCGAGGCTGACCGCGTTGACCGTGTAGCGATACTGCCGCAGCATCACCACCTCACCCATCGCGGTAAGCGGGACAATGACCGCGCAGCCGGGGTGTTCCATCCATGTGTAGGTTATCTCCCCGCCGTTGGGCAAGGCGACTTGGTCTTGGCGTAGGTTGTACCAACGGCTGGTGAACAGGGGTTGGCTGGCAAGGGTGCGCCAGTAGTTTCGTTCGCTCATGCTATCCTCCTCGGTGCAGTTACGTTATTATACCGATAAAGGTCAAGTCAGTACCTTCGCAGGGCCATTTTGACACATCAAGGGTACGTTTAGGGAAGCAGGGGCGGATGATGAGCAAGCCGAGCGAGCAACTGGTGGGACGCAACGCGATTGACGGGCTGCTGCTAGGGGTCAATGCGGAGCGGCGGAGTGAAGCCAACGCCATTGCCGAGCAATGCGGCTACGACGTAACCCAGCCCCACCCTTTCTACGCGGTGGGCGTGGCCGTCTGCTTGTCGCGGCGGCTGGGCGAGTGGCTCTATCCCGGCTTGCCAGAGGATGCAGCGCAGCGCGAACTGGGCCGCGCCTGCTCTAGGGGCTATGGCGACACTATCCCCGGCGCAATGGCGATGTCCCACACCCTGTTGCTGAAAATCGGCGATGCGTTGCGCTTTGCAATGACCATTGCCCAGCGCGAGATGCCCGCCATCACCTACCATGTCGCGCCGACCGGCGAACGCCGCTATCTTATCACCCTAGACAATTTCTCCTTGCACCCCCAATTCATGGCCGGGGCGTTGCTCTACAACCTTGAGGCCAATGGGGCGCAGCATCCCGCCTGCACGGTAACAGTCAGAGATGAGTTGCAGTATGAATATGAGCTTAGTTGGGCATAGGGGATTGAAAGCATGGCATGCTGGCGCAATCAATCACGCCCCTACACCATTGTGCCGATGTAGGGGCGTAATTTATCCCGCCCTGCCGACTAGAACTGGTAATTTGCGGACAAATGTGCTATAATACCACATATGGCCCGCCCCCGACGGCGGGCTACGACTGTCGGTTAGGTTAGCGTAAGGAGGTGAAGCGCAGATGCCAGATTTGCAGGTAGTGTCCGACCTCGTGCCGCGCGGCGACCAACCCAAGGCGATTGCCGAATTGGTGGCGGGGATGAAACGAGGCGACAAGCATCAAACCCTGCTGGGCGTGACCGGCAGCGGCAAGACCCGCACCATGGCCGGGGTGATCGAGGCGATGGGGCGGCCCACCCTTGTGATGTCCCCGAACAAGACCCTCGCCGCCCAACTCTACGCCGAGTTCAAAGAGTTCTTCCCCAACAATGCGGTCGAATACTTCGTCAGCTACTATGACTACTACCAGCCGGAGGCCTACATCCCTCGCACCGACACCTATGTGGAGAAGGAGTCGGAGATTAACGAGGAGATTAACAAGCTCCGTAACGCCACCACCCGCTCCCTGTTCGAGCGGCGCGATGTGGTCATCGTTGCCAGCGTATCCTGCATCTACGGCCTCGGTTCGCCAGAGGACTACGGCAAGGTGGTGGTCAGCTTGCAGCAGGGGCAGGCGGTGCGCCGTGACCGCTTGCTGCGCCACCTTGTGGACATCCAGTACAGCCGCAACGACAACAACTTCGTGCGCGGCACCTTCCGCGTGCGCGGCGATACCCTAGACGTGTACCCCGCCTACGAGGATTTGGGGCTACGCATCGAGTTCTTTGGCGACGAGATTGAGCGCATCGCCGACTTCGACCCGCTCACCGGCGAGGTGCTGGCCGAGCATAAAAAGGCGGACATCTACCCCGCCAAGCACTTCATTACCACGCAAGAGAAGCTGGAACTGGCGGTCAAGGACATCGAGGAGGAGCTAGCGATGCAAGTGGCCCGCTTCGAGCGCGAGGGCAAGCTGATCGAGGCCCAGCGCATCGCCCAGCGCACTCGCTACGACATCGAGATGCTGCGCGAGACCGGCTTCTGCCCCGGCGTGGAGAACTACTCCCGCCACCTCGGTCGGCGGCAACCGGGCGAAACCCCATGGACCCTGATTGACTACTTCCCCGACGACTTTATCACCTTCATTGACGAGTCGCACATCGCCGTCCCCCAAATTGGCGGGATGAGCGGGGGCGACCGCAGCCGTAAGGAGAACCTTGTCGAGTATGGCTTCCGCCTACCCAGCGCAATGGACAACCGCCCGCTCCGCTTCGAGGAGTTCGAGGCGCGGATGAACCAAATCGTCTACGTCTCCGCCACTCCCCGCGACTACGAGCGCGAACACAGCAGCCAGATTGTCGAGCAAATCATCCGCCCCACGGGGCTGATTGACCCCACCATTAGCGTGCGCCCCACCAAGGGGCAGGTGGACGACCTCCTTGCCGAGGTGAGGGAGCGAGTGAACAAGGGCCAACGCGCCCTCATCACCACCCTGACCAAGAAGATGGCCGAGGACCTGGCCGACTACCTGAAAGAGATGGGGGTCAAGACCCACTACCTACACAGCGACATTGAGACCCTAGAGCGCATCGAAATCCTGCGCGACCTGCGCCTCGGCATCTACGACGTGGTGGTGGGCATCAACCTGTTGCGCGAGGGGCTGGACTTGCCCGAAGTGTCGCTGGTGGCAATTATGGACGCGGACAAGGAGGGCTACCTGCGCTCCCGCGATTCGCTGATACAGACGATTGGCCGCGCCGCCCGTCATGTCGAGGGCACCGTGCTGATGTATGCGGACAACATGACTAATTCGATGCGCCAAGCGATTGACGAGACTTACCGCCGCCGCGCGATACAGATTGCCTACAATCAAGAGCATGGCATCGAGCCGACCACCATTGTGAAGAGCATCCGCGACCTGACTAGTCGCCTGAAGGTGGCGGAGGAGCGGGCGGAGTACAGCGTGGGTAGCGGCGAAATCGGCATCCCCCGCGACGAGATTATGCGTCTGGTCAAGGAGCTTGAGGTGCAGATGAAGGTGGCGGCCAAGAACCTAGAGTTCGAGAAGGCCGCCCTGCTGCGCGACCAAGTGATAGAGCTAAGGCGGTCACTGGAATTAAGGGAGCGCGTAATGTTGCCACCACCCCGCCAGTCAACCAAACAACATCGCCTCTTTGAGGGACTAATCGTCACCCTGCTGGCGGTGTTCAGCGGGGGCTGCATTGATAACGACCGCACTTATAGCGACCTGATTATCAGCGCGAAGAACCACCTGACCAGCGGTGATTATGATGAGGTCATCGCCGAGGCCGCGCAAGCGTCGGCGATGAAGCACGACGCTTCGTTGCCCTACATTCTGCGCGGCAATGCCCGCGTGGCGCATGGTAAGCACGAGCTTGCGCTGGCCGACTATCAAGAAGCGGTGCGCCTTCGCCCGCAGGATGCCAGCAGTTACTTCTACCGCGCTTTCGCCTACACCGGACTGGGTGAGTTCGACAAGGCGGTTGACGATTACCGCCACATCATCGAGACTACCCCCGGCTATGGCTGGGCATATCTTGACCGAGGCTATGTCTATCTGGAGAAGAAGGCCTATGCCCGTGCGCTAGACGATTTCAATACCGCCGCCAAGATATTGCCCAACGATGCGCTGGTCTGTAACAATCGGGGGGTGGCTTACTGGGGGATGGGTCAGCAAAAACAGGCACTGGCCGAATACCAAACCGCGCTCCGGCTCGAACCGGATAATGATTTGGTCTACTTCAATTTGGCAGGCGATTACCTCGACCAGAAGAATTACGCGCTGGCAATCAGCAACTATGACCAAGCCATCAAATTGCTGCCCGGCTGCACGGATAGCTCGGCTGACCGCTTGTTCCTCGGCAGGCAGACGGATGATTATGACCGTACCGTCGCCAGCATCGGGTTGGTCGCCCGTAATCAGGTGCGTTGCTCCAGCGCATACGTCAATCGGGGGCTGGCCTACTATGACCAATCCGACAATGATAAGGCCATCGCCGACCAAACTGCTGCGATCAAGCTCCGCCCCGACTCCTCTACTGCCTACTACAATCGCGGCCTCGCCTACCAAAGTAACCACGCCACCGATAAGGCAATTGCCGACTTTCAGAAGGTGGTGGACTTGAACAACGACGCTTACCTACATGACAAGGCCAAAGTCGAGTTGGCAAGGCTTGAGGGCAAGTGAGCGGCCTGGTCTTACACCCGCATCGCGCCACCCTCATCCAAAATAGGAGCAGGGCGGATGCGATTCGCCCCTACGTCATGTCGAGCAGGGTGGATGCGATTCGCCCCTACGTCAATCGGCCAATTCCAGACGCAACGGCGTAACTCCAATCCAAAATCTAAAATCCAAAATCTAAAATCCCATATCGCCCCCAACCTATGCCCCCTCTCATTTGTAATACACCCAGAAGCCGGGTTGTCGTGTGAGCCGCGACAGCCCGGCAACTAACATATCTAAGGGGTAACGGCTAGCGTCCCTGATTGCCCGGCCCGCCCGGCGGCGGATAGGGCGGCTGGTTGGGCGGGGTGGGCGGGTATTGCGGCTGAATCGGTTGGCGGGGCGGGGTCGGCGGCGGTAGGTTGGGGCTGCGGAACGGCTCGGCGAGGGGTTGTTCGCTGGTGTTCGCGGTGGGGCTGGTGGGCGGAGGCGTGACTCCTGCCGCCGCGCCGGTCAGCCGCGTCGCCATCGCCGGGCCGCTCAGGTCGGCGGGGTTGGCCGCCAGCTTGGGGCTGCTACCATTGCTGCTCGGTTGGCCGCTGCCGCCCATAATCAGGCTAAGGAACTCGATGGGGATGGGGAAGATGATGGTGCTATTGCGCTCGGAGGCGATTTCGGTCAAGGTTTGCAGGTAGCGCAGTTGCAGGGTGGCCGGTTCGCGACCTATGATGTTCGCCGCTTGGCTCAGTTGCTGGCTGGCTTGGAACTCACCCTCGGCGTGGATAATCTTGGCCCGCTTCTCCCGCTCCGCCTCGGCCTGCTTCGCCATCGCCCGCTGCATACTCTGCGGCAACTCCAAATCCTTGACCTCCACCACGCTGACCTTGATGCCCCATGGCTCGGTCTGCTGGTCAATGATGTACTGTAGCTGCTGGTTGATGCTCTCACGGTGGGCGAGTAGCTCGTCAAGCTCGGATTGACCCAGCACGCTGCGGAGGGTAGTCTGAGCAATTTGCAGGGTCGCCTGCATGAAGTTCAGCACGTTGACCACCGCGAGGGCGGGGTCGAACACGCGGAAGTAAAGCACCGCGTTGACTCTGATGGTCACGTTGTCGCGGGTAATCACCTCCTGCGCGGGCACGTCCATGGTCACGGTACGTAGGTCGAGCCGTTGGGCGCGTTCAAAGCCGGGGATGAGGAATATCACCCCCGGCCCGCGCACCCCGACGAGGCGACCGAGACGGAAGATCACCGCCCGTTCATACTCTTGGGTAATCTTCAGGCTGGAGGTAATCAGCCAGAACAGGAATATCACCACCACGCCGATGATTATCCACGGAGTCCATGGCTTCAGGTCGGGAAACGCTTGTAGAATGACCAACATCTGCTTCTCTCCTTATCTGCCCCGCCCCGCAAGGAGCGTAGGCACACGCACGAATCAACTATCTACCATCCTTACAACTTCTACAATCTGGCTGGCAAGCTAGCGGTGGCCTTGTCGCTAGGGTCGAGCGGCGGCGGTGGGGGTGGCAGCGGCGGGTTGGCGGTAAGAGCCACGTTGAGGGTTAGCCCGTTGATGCTGACCACCCGCACCACGCTGCCCGCGGGCGCATCGCCCTCATCGCAGACCGCGTTCCACAGTTGCCCATCGAGGAAGACCATCCCGCGCGGCTTGAGCGGCACGCGCACCTCGGCCAACGCTCCAATCATCCTCTCGCGGCCAGTGGTGGGCGGCTTCAGGCGGGTGCGTATCGCTTGGGTCACGCCAAACAGGAAGAAGCCGCCGAACAGCACCGCGATAGTGAGTATCACCCAGATAGACACCCCCGTGTAGCCGCTATAATCCGCCGCGCTAGTGTTAATCAATATCGCCCCTCCGAAGATGAGCGCAGCCACCCCGCCGAAGGTGAGGATGCCGTGCGAGGCTACGAATGCGTCGGCCACGAACAGGATGAAGGCGAACCCGATGAAGGCCACCCCCGCGTAGTTGACCGGCAGAGTGCCGAGGCTGAAGAAGGCCAGCAAGATGAACAGCCCGCCCAACACGCCGGGGAAGACGAGGCCGGGGTTGGCTAGCTCGAAGAATATCCCCAACCCCCCCAGACTGAGCAGCAGGAAGGCGATGTCGGGGCTGCTAATCGCAAACAGCACCTGCTCGAAGAAGCCCATCTCTAGGTTGTTGATACTCGCCCCCGCCACGCTGATGACGGTGGGGGTGAGGGCCGCCCCCATCTTCACGCTGCGCCCATCCATTTGGCGCAACAGGTCGGGGATGTCGGTGGCCACAAGGTCAATGATGTGCTGGCTGAGGGCCTCGTCGTAGGTGACGGACACGCTCTCGCGCACCGCCTGCTCGGCCCACTGCACGTTGCGCCCCCGCGTGTTGGCAAGGTTGCGGATGAGGGCGACTGCATCGTTCGTCACCTTCGCCTTCATCTCATCGGAGACTTGCTGTTCTTGCCCATTCTGCCCCTCGAACACGGGATGCGCGGCCCCGATGTTGGTGTTGGGGGCCATCGCCGCGATCTGCGCCGCGTAGGTGATGTACACCCCTGCGCTGCCCGCCCGCGCCCCGCCGGGGCTGACGTAGACGGCCACCGGCACCCTAGAGGCAAGGATAGCCTGAATGATGTCGCTCATCGCGTCGCTGAAGCCGCCCGGCGTGTCCATAGTGATGACGAGGGCCGCCGCGCCGTCGTTCTCCGCTTGGCTGATGCTGCGCTTGATGAAGTTGGCACTGACCGGGTTGACGATACCATTGAAGTTGATTACATCCACGTGCTTGCCCGCCGCATGGCTAGGCAGCGGCGCGGCCAGCAGAGCCATGCCCAGCAGCAGGACGGTCACATATATCACGCGCATCTTGTTCAGCATCGCTAACCTCTCTTTGCTGAAGTAACTCCCATATCCTCATCATCATGATGTTGCCAGCCATGTAGCAATCATATCTACGTAACAAGGGGGCCGAAGGTTGCAGCCAATCACGATTCTACCTTCTACCTTCTACCTTCCACCTACGTTGCGTTGTACTTGTTCATCGCCGCGATGATGCCCTCGCGCAGCCAAACCTCGGCGGCTTCGGCGGCAAGGTCAATCGCCTCGTGGATGATGGGCTGCTCCTGTCGGGTAAAGTGGTTCAGCACGTAGTCGCGAGTGGGGCCGGGGGGGCGGCCAATGCCAATCCGCAGGCGGTTGAAGTCGGAGCCGAGGTGGGCGATGATGCTTTTCATCCCGTTATGACCGGCAGCAGAGCCGCGTTCGCGCAGGCGCAACTGGCCGGGGGGTAGGTCAAGCTCATCGTAGATGACCAGCAGGTTAGCCAGCGGTATCTTGTACCAATGCAGTATCTCGGCCACCGCCGCGCCGCTCTCGTTCATGTAGGTTTGGGGCTTGGCAAGCATCACGCTGCGTTCGCCGATTATCCCCCGCGCAATCTCCGCCTTCAACCGCCGCGTATCGAAGCGTAGGTTGTTACGCAGGGCGATACGGTCGAGACAGACGAAGCCAACGTTGTGGCGGGTCTTGGCATATATGGGGCCGGGGTTGCCCAGCCCGACGATGAGGTGGATTTGCTGGTCGGACATGGCGGCTCAGGCGGTGACTGCGACTACCGCAGCGGTAGTGACGGCAGCGTTGGAGGCGAGGACCATCAGGTACATCCCGAAGGCGGTGAGTAGGGTCAGGCGGTCGGGGGGTAGCGGCTGCAATACCTCTATCTCCGCCCTCATCTTGACCATGCCCTTGCTCTTGAAGCAGAGTAGGTCGCTGCCGTCCTGCCGCTCGAAGGCGTAGTGGGGCAGCCAGAAGCTGGTCTTCTTCCACGCAATCTGTTCGCCGTCGGCGAACTGTAGAACCCCATGCCCGCCCGTCCAGTTGGCCTCGAAGCGGGCGATTTCCGCGTTGGTCTGGTCGTCGTAGATGCGATAGTGGCGGCCAAAGAAGCCCTCGTGCTTGAAGGTGAGGTGGGTGTCGCCCGCCTCGTAGCGGCCCAGACTACCCCCGCCCTCTAGCTTGAGGCCCGCAATCTGCGCTTCACCATCATACAAGTGGAAGTGCTGGGTGAAACCGGAGTCCTGCTGCCATACCAGTAGTGGCGGCTTGGGGGTGGGGTTATCCATCAGTGCGCTCCTTTCGCGGCTTGATAAACGGCCAGTGTCTCGGCGGCGGCGCGTTGCCAGCTAAACTGCTGGGCCTGCTGCAAGCCATCCGCCCGCATCGCGGTTCGGTGCTGGTCATCGTCGAGCAATTGGGCCATCGCCTCAGTCCATGCGGCGGGGTCATAAGGGTCGAGTAGGATACCGGCATCGCCCACCACTTCGGGCAGGCTGCTGCTGTTGGCGGCCAGCACCGGCAGGCCACAACTCATCGCTTCCAGCGCAGGCAGGCCAAACCCCTCGTATAGTGAGGGACAAACCAGCATCGCCGCTTGATTATACATATAGAGCAACTCCTGCGCCGTGACCCCGCCAGTGAAGATGACCTGTTCGCGCAGCCCCAGCTTGCGAACTAGCACATAGACCTCGTCGAACAGCCAGCCCTCGCGTCCGGCCACCACGAGGTTGGGCAGGGCAGTGCGCTGGTGGTCGCGCAGGGCAGCATAGGCTTGGAGCAGCATCACCAGGTTCTTGCGCGGCTCGATGGTGCTGACGAACAGGATGAAGCCTCGCGCCTCGCCCACCCGCTCGGCAAGGCTGACCGTGAGGTAGCGGCGCACCTCTTGGCGGCTGACGGGGTGGAACAGCGGGTTGGCCGCCTCGTAGACCACATCAACCTTGCCCGCATCCACGCCCAACAGTTCGACAATATCACGCTTGGTGCTGTGCGACACCGCGATGATACGGCGGGCGACGTGAGCGGCCTGCTTCACCTGTCCGTAGTAGTGTTTCGCCTCAGTGGTGAGCAAGGTTAGCTGGGCAAGGCGGAGGAAGGCGAGGTCGT
>JBBSEE010000042.1:0-10016 GCA_038239995.1 Chloroflexia bacterium
AATCTTGTTTGGTTTTGTTGCCGATTTTCTACTTGAACAAATCGCGCTCCGGCGGCAGCAGCAGGTCGCGCATGGTGCCGTCGGCGGGCTGGTAGGGGTAGCCGCGCACCACAGCCAACGGTCGCGCATCCACCTTGCCCATCACCAACTCGGCGGCGCAGGCTAGCTCATCGGCCACCGCGATGATGCTGGCGTGCAACTGGTAGCCGTGACTGTCCACCTGCCCACGATAGTCGGCGATGGCGTTCAGCCCCGCCACCCCAATCGCCACGTTGATGATACCATTGCGCCACGCCCGCCCGAACGAGTCGCTGATGATGATGGGCATATCGAAGCCCAGCCGTTCGCTCAGGCTAGCACGGATGCGTTGGGCGGATGCATCGGGGTCGAGGGGCAGCAGGCAAGCGACCTCGTAGCCGCGCACGTTGGACAAGTCCACCCCCGCGTTGGCGCAGACGAACCCGTGCCGTGTTTCGCTGATGATTAGCCCCACCGCAGGCACCATTCGCACGATACGCACGCTCTCTTGCAACACCACCTCCACATGGCGGGGGTCTTTACCGCTGGCGGCGGCGAAGCGCAGGGCGAGGTCGGACGGCTGCACCGTGCTGAAGTCTACCAGCCGCCCCTCCGCCTTGCTTACGATCTTCTGGGTAACTACCAGTATATCGCCGGGGGCAAACTGGAAGCCGGTCTGGAGGATAAGGGCGGCCACATCGTCGCCCGGCTGCGCTTCGGGATAGCCATCGAGGGCGATAACCTGCAAGCTCGCGCTCATGGCTCCAACCTCAGTCGGGGCAGCACCTCGGCGACGAAGCGAGTGTAACTGTCTAGCTTGGGGTAGCCGATGAAGCGGAACATCAAGTGACGGATGCCCAGACTGATAAGTTGCTGCACCTCGGCGGCCACCTGTGCGGGATTGCCCGCAATCATATGTAGCCCCTGCCGCTGGTGAATCTCGCTAGGGTCATCGGCGATTTGCAGGAAGCCGTAATAGGTCTGCACAATCTCGTCGTAGCTGCGGCCCACTGCGGCGCAATGGTCGCGCAAGACGGCCTGCTTGCGGGCCACCTCGTCGGCGGGGACGAAGTTGATGTTCCACCAATCGGCGTGCTGGGCCACGATGCGGAGCGTGACCTTCTCGCCTGCGCCGCCAATCATCAGCGGGATGGGCGGGTCGGGGCGCGGCTCAGAGTAGGCGTTCTCGATATGGTAATGCTTGCCCACGTAGCTGGCGGGCGAATCGTGGAACATCGCCTTCACAATCTGGCAGGTATCCTCAAGCTGCTCTAGGCGCACACGGTTGGCGGGATAGTCGTAGCCGTAAGCCTTATACTCGTCCTCCTTCCAGCCCGCGCCGAGGCCGAGGATGAGCCGCCCGCCACTCAACGCCTGCAGCATCGCCGCCATCTTGGCGGTCAGGGCGGGGTTGCGGTAGCTCTGCCCCATCACGATACTGCCGAACTTGAGGTGGGGATACTTGGCGGCAAGGTAGGTGAGGGTGGTCCAGCACTCCAGCATGGGACGGTCGGCCCACTGCAAATGGTCTTCCACCCACACGGTGTCGAAGGGTGGTTGCAGCGCGGCGATGATGCCCTCGTTGAAGGTCATCAGTTCGCCCAGCGCATGGTTGCCGTCCACGACTGAGCTACTCGCCTGTGGGGCGGCGGCCAGCAAGGTGAAGCCGAAGGTCACGTTTGGGCTAGGCATTATTTGCTTGCTCCTTGTGGTGTTGTGCGGCTAAAGGACAAGCCGCCGCGTTGCTGGTAGTCAATTTTTTGCAAGTGACTATACTGGTATGTAAGGCTTAATCTTCATATTGGCACCTCATGCACAAACCTTGCTATCGTGCCCCAACATTGCCACATCCAGCGGCGTGTCCAAATCGAACTGCGTCCCCGCGTGGCGGTAGACACGCAGAGGGGCTTCCGCCCGCATCGCTGCTGCACAGTGGAGGCGGAAGGAGTCGGGGCCGAAGTAGAAGTCAATCGCGCTGGGGGGGTGGAGCAGCAGGGCGTTGGTGCCCTGCTCGGCGTGGTCGGGGGCGATGACTACCCCCGGCCCCGCCTCGGCCATCGCCCACATCTGGATTATATCCTCGCTGGTGAGCAGCGGCAGGTCGGCGGGCAGGGCGAGCAGCGCATCCACCCCTTGCCGCCGCGCCCACTCGCGCCCCTGCACCAACGCCTCGTTCAAGCCATCGTCCCCTTGCTTGAGCGCGGTCGCCCCCCACTCGTGGGCGATGCGGAGAGCCTCATCATCGGGGCTGACCACCGCCCGCCACGTCACCCCCGCCTCGGCCAGCACGTGTAGGGTACGACGCAGCAGCCTAGCCGCCAGCGCGACCCGCTCCTCTGGGTCCAACGCCTCGCCTAGTCTGCTCTTGGCCTGCTCCAACCGCTTGATAGGCACTACTGCCGCCAGCTTCATCGGTGCCATCGGTTAGCCCCTTCGCCTCAGCCGCTACAATCGCAGTATATGGCCGCGCAGGGGTGGCTGTCAACTCCACTCCCGCCCGCGCTTTGACAAGCCTGCTACCCACCTGCTATAATCATGGTACAAGCAGCACCTAATGGGGGACGGCAATGTCACATACCGAACAGGGAGATAAGCTAGACTACATCTACAGCATCGGCGACCCGGAGATGTCGCGCTTTCGGCTGGAGACGCAAGACCGCCTCTTCCGTACCTACCTGTGCGACCATGCCCGCAAGTTTGTGGGCGACCATATCACCAGCATCCTCGACCTCGGCTGCGGCGAGGGGCAACTCGGTTTCGCGCTGCGCGAGGTCTATCCCCACGCGCGGCTGGTAGGGATTGATATAGACGAGAAGTCGATCGCGGGAGCGCGGCGCAAGGCGGCGGCGATGGGCTTGTCCAACACCGAGTTTATCGTCGGCGACATCGAGCAGGGGCTGCCCGCAGGCGACTTTGACCTGATCTACGCCTCGCTGGTCATCTCCTACACCCGCCACCCCGCCGCGGTGGTGCAAGCCGCTTATCGCCACCTCCCGCGCGGCGGCTATCTATGGATTAAGGACTTCGACCCCGACTTCTATGATGACCCCGCCCGCCAAGGGTTCTACGGTGGCAAGTTCGCGCAGATGGCGAACCTGATGAGCGATACGGTTGCCAAACTGGGGGCGCATCCCTTTTACCTTGCCAAACTAGCCGAATGGCTGCAACCCGAGGGCGGCAGCGATATTGCCCGCTATCGTGAAACCTACCCCATCGGCAGCCAGAGCGATGAAGGGCGCGTGATGCTGGCAATCAATCTTGGTTCGTTCTACAACTTGATGCCAGCGATTAGTCGCGTGCAAGGTATTGCCGCGCCGGAGTTGCTGAATATTTACACCGAGCTGGTAAACGTTGCCATGACCTCGAAGGAGCAGATTGCGGGTTATATGGCGAACGTAATCGTGCGTAAGCCTGATGAAACAACATAGGAGCGAGGGATGAGCGTATTGGACAACCCCTACATCTTTGGCGACCCCGCCACCGACCGCTATCGGCTGATGACCCAATCGCGGCTGTTCAGCGACTACATTCGCGCCCACGCCCGCGAGTTCGTCGGCGACCATATCACCAGCATCCTCGACCTCGGCTGCGGCGAGGGGCAGCTTGGCTTCGTGTTGCGCGAGGTCTACCCGGATGCCCGCCTCGTGGGGGTGGACAAGGATGACAAGGCGATTGCCACCGCACGAAGCCGGGCCGCGACGCTAGGTTTGTCCAACACTGAGTTCGTCAGCGGTGACATTGAACAGCAACTCCCCACTGGCGCGTTCGACCTCGTGTACGCCTCGGCGATTTTGACCCATGTGCATCAGCCCGCCGCTTTGTTTAGCGCGGCCTATCAAGCCCTTGCGCCGGGCGGCTACTTCTGGATGAACGACTTCGACCCCGCCTATTTCGCCGACCCCACCGCGCAGGCTTATTACGGCGGCAAGTATATCCAGATGCTGAAGCTGCTGCTCGATACGGTGCAGGCGATTGGCGGCAGCCCCTACCAGATGAGCGAGGCACCGCAGCGGTTGGCGGCGGCGGGGTTCACCAACATCCGCGCCGAGAAGGAGTACAACCTTGTGGGTGGCAGCAGCGATGTGGGGCAGGCGTGGCTGGGGACAGCAGTAGGGGCGTTTTACAATGCCCGCGCCTTCATCGGCAAGGTACAGGGCTGGTCCGAGGCGGAACTGACCGCCCTATACACCGCCGTAGTCAACGAGGCGATGCGGACTAAGGATGGGGTGATGGGCTGGACGCTCAACCTCATCGCCCAGCGGCCCGCCTAATTGGGCCGCTTATATCGCCGCCCCTTCCACGTCACCCCCCCGCCCGCATAGCGCGACCAGATGGCGTATAGCGTGGCAGTGATGTAGAACAGGAAGGATACGGGTTGCCACAGCGCATCACGTTTCGGCTCACCGAAGCGGGCGGCGAGGGCAACCCGCACCGCTAGCATCAACCCCACCTGCAACGCGGGCAGTAGCAGCCACTCCGCCCGCCCCCACAAGTCGGGATGCGCCAATCCCCAGAGCAGCAGCAGGTAGGGGGCGACGAACAGCAAGAAGTGTAGGCTCAACATCGCCGCCGCGAACCCTAGCGAGTAGTTGAAGAACGAGTATAGCGATTTCGCCATCCCCTGCAAGGTCTCCCCGCTGCTGTAGTACATCCGACAGGACACCACATCGCTGCCATCCCCCAGATACAGCCTGAACCCCTGTCGCTTAATCAGCCGCGCCAGCGTCACATCCTCCAGTATCACATCGCGCACCGATGCGTGCCCGCCTATCGCCTCGTAAGCGGTGCGGCGGAAGAGCATGAACTGGCCGTTCGCCACCCCGAAGGCGGGATTGCGGCTCGGCCCGTTCGCCAGCGCAAGGGGCAGGAAGGCGACTACGGTGAAGTGCAGCAGGGGCAGCAGCACCCGCTCGCCCCACGATACCATCTCTTGGCGAGGGAAGGTAGTGACCAAATCGGCCCCCCGTGCCTGCGCCGCGGCTATGGCCGCGCTGGCCGCGTCGGGCTGGTGGTAGGTGTCGGCATCGGTGAACAAGAGGAACTCGCCCGCCGCCTGCTCTGCCAACTGGCGGCAGGCGTTGGTCTTGCCCAGCCAGCCCGCCCGCAACTCCCCGCCGCGCACCAGTCGCAGCCGCCCCCCCGCCTCGGCCATTAGCCGCTCCACGATTGCCCCGGTCGTGTCCTCGCTCTCGTCGTCCAGCACAATTAGCTCGAAGTGGGGGTAATCTTGGGCCAGCAAGCTCCGCACGCACCGCTCGATGCTCCGCTCCTCGTTGCGGGCGGGCACGAGGATGGACAGCAGGGGGATTTCTGATTTTAGATTTTGGATTTTAGATTTTGGATTGAGGGGGGGGTGGGCGGGCAGGAAGTCACGAAAACGCCGCATCGTCAGCAGGTTGACGGCGGCGATAATGGTGATAACCATGAGGATGCCCAGCACGATAAGCTGATAGATAAGCAACATGGCGGCTCTACATCTTCTTTAATCTTTTCACCAATTTTAGCAGCGGACCGAATATCTTATCGAACCGATTGCTGGCCGAACCCTTGCCGCGCAGGATAGTCTTGAAGTCGGCGAAGCTGGCCCGCTCGTCGTGGGGGTGGCCGAAGCGGGCGGCGTTCAGGCGGGCCTCGATGTGGTCAAGTTCAGCCACGAGGCGGGTATACATATCGGCGGTCAGAGCCTTGGTGTCGGGCCGCTGCTCCGCGCTGATACGGTGGCCCGGCCCGATGCTGATGAAGATGTCGGGGAACTGGTTGGTGAGGAACTCGTAGCGCAGGGCGACGGGGTAGAGGTACGCATCCTTCAGCTTGCGGGCGACCTGCGCCGCCCCATTGTAGAAGTCCAGCGGGCGGCGGCTGTTCGCCTGTATCTCCCCCTGCGGGAATATCCACAAGGTGCGCCCCGGCGCGGCCTCCAGCGTCTCCACCGCATAGTTGATAGAGGCAATCGCGCTGCGGGGGTTGAACCTGTCCACCGAAAAAGTGCCCACCCACGTGAAGAAGAAGTATTTGCGTAGCTGGCGCACGTCCATCATCAGGTAGCCGTCCAGCCCCAGCGTGCGCTTCACCACCATATAGGCGATGTAGCCGTCCCACCACGAGGAGTGGTTGGCGTAGAAGATGACCGGGCGGTCAATCCGCGCATGGGGCAGGGGGGCATCGGGGCTGGGGCGCATCTTGAGATGCACTTGGCTGAAGGCGCGGCGCAGCGACGAGGTAATCAGCCACTCCACCGCCGCGCCGCCCGCTTGGTTCTTGTTCGCCTTGATGATGTCGTCTGGTTCGCCCACGTCTCCCCCACCCGTCACTTGTTCCCAAAGGCGCGGTAGAGCATCCACGCCGCCTCGCCGCGCGTCACCGGGGTGTCGCCGTTGAAGCTGGTACTCTTGTAGCGGTCGGGCAGCACCCCTTGGGCGATGGCGGTCTCCACATACTTGTAGTAAGGCGAACTGTTGGATACGTCGCTGAAGTGGGCGGTGGTGGGGTTCGCCAGCGTCCAGCCGCCTGCCACCGCCAGCAGCTTGACCATATCGTAGCGGCTGATGCCGTCTTTGGGCTTGAAGGTGCTGCTGTTCACGAGGTCGGGGCCAATCGCCCCATGCGCGATCGCGGTTTGGATGTAGGCGGCGGTGGGGTAATCGGTGGGTACGTCGCTGAAGCTGGATTGGGTCAGGGCGGTGGTCGCGGTCGGCCACGCGGCGGCTAGCACCCCCGCTTTGGCCGCGTCGCCGCGACTGAAGGGTTGGTCGGGGCGGAAGGAGTTGTCGGAGTAACCGTCGAGGTAGCCGCGGTCGCCCACGAAGATAATCGCCTCGCGTAGCGTGCCGCTGATGGGCAGGTCGCTGAAGTTGCTCTCTAGGTAGCTAATCACCACGCTGGAGGCGGTGTTGCCCGCATAGTCCCATGCGCGGGCGGTGACGAGGAAGTTGCGCCCCGCCGCGCTGGTCTGCAAGGTGGCGGTATAGCTCTCGCCCTGCACTATGGCAGGCACATCGTTGACCAACACCAACGCTCCCCGCTCGGTGGTGCCCGTGAAGGTGACAACCCCGGTGGGCACGTGTTCCTTCGGGCGCGGGCTGCTGATGGTGATGCCGGGCGGCACCGTGTCTACCGTAGTCTGCGCGTCGGGCGCGTCACGGAACTGTTCGAGGTTGCCTACCTTGTCGCGGGCGCGGACGCGGAAGTAGTAGGTGAATCCATTCGTACCCTGAAATGCCACTTTGGTGTTGGTGGTGGCGTTGAGCAGGTTCTGCCATTCGCCATAGGGGGGCAGCTTGTATTGCACGTCGTAGCTGGCGATGCCGCTCCCCCCCTCGTCGCTGCCGCTCCAACTGACGATGAAGCCGCTCTGGGTCTGGTACAGGGGCAGCACGCTGATGCGCGACAGCGGCGGGGTGCTGTCGCCTACCCCCACCTTGACTGGCACTTGCAGCGGAGTGCTGGTCTGCTGCTCGTAGAACCATGTCACTCCTTCATGCACCAAATCGAGGGTGAGGGTATAGTTGCCCGCTGCGCTGGGGGCGATGACTTGGGCGTAGAGGTTGACCGTGCCGCCGAAGGGCACATCGTGGGGTAGGCTGGTCCGCATATCTTGCAAGTCGAGCAGCTTGCCGCCCGCGTCGAACCAGCGGTAGCCCAGCCGCACCCGATTATCGCCATTCGCGGGCCACACTAGCTTGCCGCCGTTACGCACGCTGAGATTGATGTTGTAGGTCGCGCCGGTACTCATGGTAGTGGGGGCATCGTGATTGAGGAAGATGGCATTGTACTGGGGCAAGGCCGCCTCCACCCCATTGCGGAGGTCGGGTAGGGCGGCCACCACGCGGTCGCCGGGGCTGACGCTGCTATTGAAGGGCTGGTCGCAACCCACCCCCGCGTAGTCGCGCCCGCCGGTGATATTGTACGTGCCCGCGATGACCGTCTTGCCACACACCAGCTTGCCGCTGATTTCACTCTTGCCCAGCGGGTCAATCCCCCGCTGATGCACCAGCCACGCGGATAGTTTGGTCAGGCTGTCGAGCATGGGGGCGGGAGGGTCGGTTACGCTGTACTCGCCGAGCAGGGCGATACCGACCGTGCCGTAGTCGAAGGGATAGGAGTGCGAACCGGCCACATCCGCCCCACCCGCGCGGCCCTCGTAGATGTTACCAGCAGGGTCAATCAGGTAGTTGTAGCCGATGTCGCCCCAGCCGCGCACTTGGCTTTGATAGTACCAAATCGAGCGCACGCTGGCGGCCCAGTCGGATGAGGCGTTGGTGGTGCCGGTGTGGTGGATGATGATATGGGTGGCGGGAGTGTAGACCGGCGGCCAATTGGCGGTGGTGGCCGTAGCTCCCCACCCGCTGCGCCGCACGATGGCGGGGCTGCCCGGCATGGCGGGGTCAATGGTGGCGAGCGGTGCGCCCGCGCTCTGGCCGCCGTCAATGAAGGCGAAGCTGAACTGGCTAAGGTGCGGGGTTTTGCCTGCCGTGCTGCTGCTCAACTTCAGCCGCGCCTCGGCGTACAGGGCGGTGCGGGGCGGGGTGATGCTGCCGTCCGCCGCTGCGCTCTGCGGTACGCTGATGAGGCTGCCGTACACCTCGCCCGCCTTGTCCCGCTCTGGGTTGCTGATGGTGGCGGCGTTGGCGGCAATCCAATCCCCCCAATTCTGCCCATCCTCGCTGAAGCGCAGGTCAATCTCCACCTTGGTATCGGCGGGCACGCTGCCGCTGAAGTGGGGGGCAATATCGGTGAAGGGCAGGCTAGACTTGGTGGTGGGGACGAGGAAGCTGGCGGTAGTCACGGTGGGGGGAATAGCCACCTCACTGGCGGGGGCAGGGGTGCTGCCGTCCCCCTTGTCCAGCAGAATGTCGGCAGCGGCGACGCTAACTTCCCCCCCAGCCACCCCCCTTGCCTGCGCCAGTGTCGAAGCCTGCACCACGCCGCTATCGCTCTGCGCTCGGCGAGGCAGGGCGGTGCGCGGTGGGGCCAGCGGCGAGAGGGTGAGGGCGAACAACAGGGTGATGCCCCCGATTTGCACCAGCCGTCGGGCCGGAATGAGCGTGTTCACAGGCAACCTCCAAATCATCGGATCATCGGCGTAGCAGCGACGTTCCGTTTGTGTTATGTCTAGTAGAGATTATACCGCGATGTGCTGCCCTTGTCAATGCCCTCGGCGCGGCAATTCTCCCCTCCCACCGGGAGGGTGCTTACGTCTCCCCTCCCACCGGGAGGGGCTGGGGGGTGGGTGCGTGTCGCAGCATGGTGTGTTTTGCACACTTATGGTATAATGAGGCAGACGAAGCAACCATCAACATAAAAACCCCCAGCGGGGGTTTGGGGGAGGAAAGTTGAGCAACCATCAACATAAAAGCCCTCAGCGGGGGTTTGGGGGAGGAAAGTTGAGCAACCATCAACATAAAAGCCCCCAGCGGGGGTTTGGGGGAGGAAAGTTGACTAGGCACCAATCCCGAAGCAGCTACTAAATAAAAGCCCCCAGCGGAGGTTTGGGGGGGGAAAGTTGACTTACCAAATATGCTGAAGGGCAAGGCTAAAATACCGGTCAGCCACACAGTAGGGCGGCATTTCTCCCCCAATCCCCGCTGGGGGCTTAGGTTAGTGGCTGCTCACCCCCACTGGGGGCTTAGGTTAGTGGCCGCCTACATCATTTACCATTCATCATCGGGAGAAAGCTATGCACCAACTCGACCTGCCTGCCACCCTCGAATCGCGCTTGTTTCGCCTCGCGCTGGCCCAGATTAACACTACGGTCGGCGACCTAGAGGGCAATACCGCGAAGATTATGGCTTACATCGTACAGGCGCGGGGGATGGGGGCCGACCTCGTCGCCTTCCCCGAACTATCTATCACCGGCTACCCACCGGAGGACTTGCTGTTCAAGCCCAGCTTCATCGCCGACAACCTGCGCTGCCTTGAGCGCATCGTCGCCGCTAGCAAGGGGATTGCCGCGGTGGTGGGGTTCGTGGATGCCCGCGACGACCTGTACAACGCCGCCG
>JBBSEE010000043.1:0-9858 GCA_038239995.1 Chloroflexia bacterium
GCCGCCCTACTGTGTGGCTGACCGGTATTTTAGCCTTGCCCTTCAGCATATTTGGTAAGTCAACTTTCCCCCCCCAAACCTCCGCTGGGGGCTTTTATTTAGTAGCTGCTTCGGGAGTGGTGCCTAGTCAACTTTCCTCCCCCAAACCCCCGCTGGGGGCTTTTATGTTGAAGTAGGGGTAATTCTATCCTCAACTCAACGTCTATAGGGGCGAGCGCAACCCGCCCCTACATCTTTATCGCGACGAGGAGGTTACAAGCAAAGATGCTCAGTTGCAAGCTAGAGTTCGTGGTCAAGAGTTACGATGTAGATTTTGCTGGCGTGGTCAGCAACATCGTCTATCTACGCTGGCTCGAAGACCTGCGCCTAGAGATAATGGAGCAGACCATCCCGATTAAGACCCTTACTGACGAGGGCCTGAACCCCACCCTCGTGCGTACTGAGATTGACTACCGCGCCCCCCTACGCCTGTCCGACCACATCATCGGCACCATGAGCATCATCAAGGTGGGCAACAGCAGCTTCACCATACACGGCGAAATCCGCAAGGCGGATGGCACCCTTGCCGCGGAGACCACCCAAGTCGTCTGCCTCGTCAACGCCCGCACGGGCCGCCCCGTCTCCCTCCCCCCCTCCTTCCGCGAACTGGCGGGCGCAGGCGGTGATGAGACCGAAGAGGTGCATTAGCTCTCCCCTAAAGTAAAGCCTCCAACCCCCGCTGGGGGCTTTTTGTTGCCCGGTTCGTTGGCCCGCCCCCTGCTGAAGTGAGCATCAAAGTTGACAGCCGCATGGGTGGGGCGATATACTGCACCCATAACCGCAGAGATAAGGAGAGACACATATATGACGAAGATTAACAAGGAGATATTCCGCGAGTACGACATTCGCGGGGTGGTGGGCCAAGACCTTACCGATGAAACGCTGGAACTGATTGGCAAATCTTACGGCACCCTGCTGACCCGCATCGCCCAGCGCGATGGGCGGCCCGCGCCCCAAAAGGTGGCCGTAGGCCGTGACGTGCGAACCAGTTCCACCCCTTTCGCCGCTGCCCTGATTCGCGGCATCGCCAGCACCGGGCTGGATGTGATTGATGTAGGCATCGTCCCCACCCCCACCCTCTACTTTTCGGTCGGCTACCTGAACGTAGATGGGGGTATGGAAGTGACCGCCAGCCACAACCCGCCGGAGTTCAACGGGCTGAAGAGCCGCAAGGTGATGGCGGGCGCGGGCGGCAAGCTGATAAACGCCCCGCTATCTTCCGCCGAGGTGCAGGAGCTATACAGCATCATCGAGGCGGGTCAGTTCCGCGAAGGGCAGGGGACAATCACCCAGCAGGATACCCTCACCGCCTACATGGACTATATCTGCGACACGGTCAAGCTGGCCCGCCCCATCAACATCACGGTGGACAGCGGCAACGGTGCCTGCGGCCCTACCGCCATGGAGCTATACACCCGCATGGGCTGCAAGGTGGACGGGATGTTCATCGAGCCAGACGGCACCTTCCCCAACCATGTCCCCAACCCGATTAAGGAAGAGAATATGCGCGACCTGCAAGCGCGTATCCGCGCCACCGGCAATGAACTGGGTATCGCGCTGGACGGCGACGGCGACCGCCTCGGCATCGTGGACAACAATGGCGAGATACTGTGGGCCGACGAGTACATGGTGCTGCTAGAGCGGCAGGTGTTGCAGGATGGCCCCGCTACGATTATCTACGATGTGAAGTGCGGCATGGCCCTCATCGAGGACATTGCCAAGCATGGGGGCAACGGGGTGATGTGGAAGACCGGCTACACCAACATCTTCGCCAAGCGGGCGGAGACCGGCGCACCGCTGGCGGGCGAGTTCAGCGGCCACATCTTCTTCGACGACCCCATGATTAGCTTCGACGACGGTATCTACGACGGGGCGCGGGTGCTAGAGTACCTCAGCAACAACCCCCCCGGTGTGCGTGAGCTAATGGCTGATGTGCCCAAGTATTTCCACACCCCAGAGGGGCGGATGGACTGCGAGGACAGCCGCAAGTTCCAGATTATCGCCGAACTGAAGGAATACTTCCGCGCCAAGTATGACATCATTGACATTGATGGGGTGCGTATCGTATGGCCCGATGCGTGGGCGTTGGTGCGGGCCAGCAACACCGAGCCGAGCCTGACCACTCGCTTCGAGGCCAAGACTGAGGCCCGCCTCCAAGAGGTGATGAGCCTCGTGCGCGACAAGCTGAAGGAGTACCCAGAGGTACACGTCAACTTCTAAGCTCAGGGGGGCGGGATAAATCCCCTTATATGAGCAAAATATGGTAGGGGCGGGTAGCGGCCCGCCCTGCCAAACTTCTATCCAAACTCACAGAGAGGTGAACAAGATGGCAAAGAAAAGCAAGGACAAAGTTGTCCACCAGGACGGCAGCAGCGACAGCTTCGAGATGAGCGCGATGGTGGGCGGGGGGATGAGCAACATCCTGCACGAGGCCGAGGCGATGCAAGAGGAACTGATTGCCCTGCGCCGCGACTTTCATATGCACCCCGAATTGTCGCAGCAAGAGGTACGCACCGCCAAGACGATTGCCGATTACCTACGCAAGCTGGGCGGCATCGAGGTGCAAGAGGGGGTGGGCGGCACTGGGGTAGTTGGGCTGATGCGCGGCGGGGCAGATGAGGGGCGCACCATCATGGTTCGCGCCGATATTGACGGCTTGCCCATCGTCGAGGCCAACGAAGTACCCTATCGCAGCGTCAACAACGGGGTGATGCACGCCTGCGGCCACGACACTCACATCGCGGTCGCGCTCGCCACCGCCAAGCTGCTTAGTCAGCACCGCGACGAACTGCACGGCACGGTCAAGTTCTGCTTCCAGCCCGCCGAGGAACGCAGCGGCGGGGCCGCCCCAATGATTAAGCAGGGGGTGATGAAGAACCCTACCGTTGACCGCGTGATTGGCTTCCATGTGTGGGGCGATTTGCCGGTGGGCATGGTGGGCATCCGTCCCGGCCCCACTATGGCTGGGGTTGAGGAGTTTGTCATCACCGTCAAGGGCAAGGGGGGACATGGTGCCCACCCCGACCAAACTGTTGACCCCATTGTCACCGCCGCCCACATCGTCACCGCGCTGCAAACTATCGTGGCCCGCAACGTGGACCCGGTGGAGACGGGGATATGCACGGTGGGCAAAATCGAGGCGGGCACCGCCTTCAACATCATCCCCGACGAGTGCAAGCTGACCGGAACCCTACGCTTCTTCAGCGAGGACATCCACAAGCTGCTAGTCAAGCGGCTGAAGGAGATTGCCAAAGGGGTGGCGAAGGCGATGGGCGCAGAAGCGGATGTGCAGCTTACCAACGAACTGGGGATGATTCCGGTGGATAACGATGCGGAAGTAACCGCATGGATGCGCGGGATTGCCGAGCAGACCATCGGCGGCGACCGTGTGGTGGTGCAGCCCCAGACCATGGGCGGCGACGATATGGCCCTGTTCCTCAAGGAAGCCCCCGGCTGCTATCTGATGATTGGTGGCAAGAACAGCAAGAAGGGCTTCGATGCACCCCACCACAACGCTCACTTCAACGTAGACGAAGGCTGCCTACCCATCGGCCTCACCCTGATGAGCGCAGGGGTATTGGATTATCTCAGATTAAAGACGAAAGATTAAAGATTAAAGAGAGGGGATGCTGAAGGTTCAGCATCCCCCTTTCTATCCCCATTTGCCTAATCCAGCAGCCCCAACACCTGCCGCAAATCGGTCACATCCGTCCCCTTCTTCAGGAAGCGCACCCCCGCCCGCGCCGCTTGCTCGCGGTGGCCGCGACCGGGGTCATCGTCAATAAACACCGCCTCGGCAGCGGATACGCCGGTGGTGGCAAGGATGTTCCGCAGCATCGCTTCCTTGTCGCTGCTCCACGCCGCTTCGATGTGGTGGAAGTGGCCGCTCAGTTGCCATGCGTCGAGGGCGCGACGCACCGGGTCGGGGTGATTGAAGGTGCAGAGCGCGACTAGCACCTCGCGCCCCCCCAATTCCGCCAGCACCGCGCGGGTTTCGGGGAACAGCCGCAACCGCTGGCCGTCGTTGCGGGCAATCGTGTCATGGTCATTGGTGGCGGCATAAGTGTAATCGTTGGAGCCATGCCAATCGCCATCACCATTGTCCGAGATGTTGCCGCCATCCAGCCCCTGCCACAACGTATCATCACCATCGAAGATTATCAGCCGCATCTAGTCTCCTCCCTACAAAACCCCCCTCCCATCGGGAGGGACGGGGTGGGTGACTCTCGCGCCACTCACCCCCTCCGAACCTCCCTCAGCCGGGGAGAAGTTAATCGGCAATCCACCATCCCCCCCACCAGCGGGCGCGGAAGAGTAAGAGCGGAGACGGGCAGGGCATCGAGCAGGCAACCGGCGGCGGACTGCACCCGCTGGCGCAGGGTCGGTTTGGGCGACGGCTCATCGCGGGGCGCGTCCCGATAGAGGGCATCAATGCGGGCCGCGATGTTCGGCCACGCGAACTGCTGGGCTTGAGCCGAGGCTTGTTCGCCCAACCGCTGGCGCAGGTCGGGGTCGGCGAAGACGAGGCGCAGCTTGTCCGCCCACGCCCGCACATCGTCGTGAGGCAACAGGTAGCCGGTTTCGCCATCGCGCACGGTGTAGGCGAGGCCACCCACCCGCGAGGCAATCACCGGCGTGCCACTCGCCATCGCTTCCACCGCCACCATCCCAAACGACTCGTAGCGGCTGGGCATCAGGGCCACATCGGCAGCGATATAGTAATCGCGTAGTCGCTCCTGCGGTTGGGCACCGAGGAAGGCAACGCGGTCGCAGATACCCAGCGTGGCAGCCAACTGGTGCAGGCGGTTCATCTCGTCGTCCAACGCCTGCTTCGAGGGGTCGAGGTCGCCGCCGACGATGAGCAGCTTGACCTTGTTGCCCACCTCGTCACCACCCTGCTTCAGGGCGTGAATGGCGCGAAGCAGGGTTTCCACCCCCTTCAGCCGTTCGATGCGGCCCACGAACAAGGCGTAGGGGGCGTGGGGGCAGAGGCCGAGGCGGGCACGGGCGGCTTGCTGCTCACCCGACGCGGCGGGTCGGAACATTGCGGTATCCACCCCGCACGGCTCGACCTTGATGCGGCCAAACGGCGCGTGGTACTCCCACGCGAGGTAGCCGCGCTCGGTGGGGGTGGGGGCAATCAGCAAATCGGCTTGCTGCACCAGTTGCTCCTCCACCGCGATACGGGTGGCAACTTCCTGCTCCTTGGGGGTCTGCGCCACCCCATTCTTCAGCTTGCCGAGGGTATGGTACATCATCAGCAGGGGTACGCGATGGCCCTGCTCCCGCTGCCAACGCTTACGTAGCTTCACCCCCACCGCCCCGCTCAACCAGTAGTGGGCGTGGATAATATCATAGTCGCGCCCGCCATCGCAGCGGCGGAACAGTTCCACGTTCTTCACGAATTGGTCGAGGTGATTGTATACATCGTTCTTGTCATACGGGCCACGCGGCCCCGCCTCTATCTGTATCACCCGCACGCCGGGGGCGAATTGGGTTACGCGCGGCACATCGGGGTCTTGCCAGCGGGTGAACACATCTACGTTGTGGCCGAGGCGGGCGAGGGCTTGGCTCAGGTCGCGCACGTAGACGTTCATCCCCCCCGTCTCTTTCCCGCCCAAAGCGGCCAGCGGACTGGTGTGGACACTTAGCATTGCGATATTGGACATTTTTTATTTTTCTCCGGGTGATGTTGATTTGACTAATTATACCATCTTTGTATCAGATTCAGGTTAGACTTATATCAGACTAGAGCATAATTCGGACCGCCCGCTGCCAATTTTGGATTTTGGATTGGGGCTAATCATCCTATCCCCGGCTAATCACCAGATTGAATACCTCAGTATCGTGGCCGCCGAGGTCGTACTTGTAGCGTTCGTTGCCGCGCAGGAAGTCGAAGCGGGTGTGGCTGGTTCTAATCGCTTCCTTGATATAGTAGGCAAGCAGCACGATGCCGACGCTATGTTCGCGGTAGGCGGGGTCGTAGCCGGAGTTGTACAGGTAAATCTTGTTGTTATAGTCGAAGGAGAGATAGCTGGCAACCCGCTTGCCCTCCACCTCTAGGAAGCTGAGGCGAATCCAGCTATGGTCGGTGAGGGCGGCCACCATGTCGGTGAAGAAGCGGGCCATCTGCTCGTCCATGAACTGCTGCTTGTTGCCATCCGAGGCGCGGTGCAAGGCGTAGAAGTCGGCTAGTCCATGGTCATCGGTGGCGCAATCGGTGGTGTAATATTTA
Source organism: Chloroflexia bacterium (assembly GCA_038239995.1). GTDB lineage: Bacteria > Chloroflexota > Chloroflexia > QHBQ01 > QHBQ01 > QHBQ01. The sequence goes on from JBBSEE010000043.1 coordinate 6,275, forward strand.
TAGTCGGGGAACTGCTCCTCGAAGCGGCGTATCTTGCGGCGCAATTCGTGACGGTTCTTCTTACCCATCGCAGTCAGCCATGCCTCGATGTCACCGTTGGCGGGCAGGTCAATGATGGGGCAGACTTCGTCAACCCGCTCGGTACACTGATAGCCCGCGGCTTTGGCCCAATCAGAGGCAAGGGTACGAGTGGCAGAGTTGTAGGGGATGGTATGCAGGTCGAAGATGTCCCATTGGTCCGCGCAGTCGCGCAAGAAACCGCCCAGCGCGTGCCAGACCGCAGGCGCATCCTCTGGGGCAGAGAGGATGTCGAGGTAATCGGACACATCCACCCCGCCACCGATGCGGAGGATACGCTGGCCGCCATTGCCGCTGGGTTGGCGGTCAGTTTCGTTGTCGCCCAGTTCGCCGCGAAAGATGTAGAGGGGGGCTACCCCGCGCAGCTTATCGCTATCATCGCGTATCAGCACGAGGCGCAAACTAGCATCCTTGCCGAAATATCGCGACCAGATAGTCTGCCAATCCCACGTGAGGAATACGCCGGGGACGTTGCCGTGCGCCTCCAGCGCGTCCCACTCCCGGTGCAAGTCCTCGCGCCCCTCGTAACTATCTATTACTTCTATCTTCATCTATTTACCTCTTTTGTGACGATTTTGGATTGGGTATTTGTACTTCGGTTATTTTAACCTAATCAGTTCGCTTGTCGCAATTCTTGCACCAACGTTGCTAGCAGGCTGAGGCCGCCCGCGACCAGCGAGTGACCGCCCAGCACGAAGGGGACAGGGGAGGCAGCGGCAGCGGCGGTGAACTCGCGGGCGATGGGGTCGGCAATCTGCTCCCATTGCAAGGCATCCGAGGCGAAGCGGTCAGCAGCAGTCAGGTCGAGGTGCAGATGATTGAACAGCACGCGGGTGTCAATGAAGGCCGCCTGCGCCAATTGGCCGAGGTCGGCAATCGCCTGTCCCGCCCCCGCCCGCTGCACGAGGAAGCCGAGCAGGGAGCGCACTGCACCAGCCGCTTCCCGCCCGCTGGCCCGCATCCCTCGCTCCTCGCCTAGCAGCCGGGTCTGGCCGGGGAGGGCAAGTTCGAGTTGCCGCCATACCGTCGCGCCAATGCGCCCGCAGAACAAGGTTTCCCCGTCGCGGCGCAGCATCGCCGCAAAAGCGGCTTGCAGGGCAGTTAGCGAGCGCGCCGCAAGCTCACTGGCCCGATAATCGTCCAGCACGGCACGAAGGTGGGGGCCAATTGCCGCCCCGCTGTGATGCGCGACGGCCAGAGCAAGGGTGGCAAGGTCGGTGGGCGTGTCAATATCGAAGTTGAGGCCGAGTGCGGGTGGCAGGGCGGTGGTGGGCACCCCGGCTTGGTAGCGCAACCGCCACGCGAGGTCGTTGTCCAGTTCGGGTGGGTCAATCCGCTGCAAGGCGGCGGCGGCGTGGGGGCCGAGGGCCACAATATCAGCAGAGTAGATGTTGTTGGCAATTGCAGTGGTCTGTTCGCCACTGATGGCCGCCGCGATGTTCAACAGTTCATCGCCGCCGAGCAGCGGAGCCGCCCCGCCGCCGATGTAGATGAAACGGTCGAGTTGGTGGTGGGCCACTATCTCCCCCAGCCGCTGGCCGAAGTGGAAGTTGGGGTCAGCATCCGCTTCTAGGGCAATCTCCATGCCACTCGCTTGGGCCGCTGCGGCGAACTCCGCCTCCGCCCCGGCGATAATCACCCTCTGGAAACCCACTGCCGCAGCGCGGGCCAGCAGGTCGCGGGTGGCGGCGCGTTGGGCGAGGCCTACTGCCCGCTCCAGCAGTGAGGGGCGCAGCGGGGGGTGGAAGATGACCAGATGTATGGCGCGGGGGTCGCTCGTGATTATACCTCCGATAAGCCCGAACCAAGCAGCGGCCCACTTCAGCGACAAAAAATCCGCTTCGCGACAGGCACGACAGCGGGGTGATGGCAAGCCTATGCGGGGTGCGCGTGGAGGGACTCGAACCCCCGACTCAGGGCTTAGGACGCCCCAGCTCTATCCACTGAGCTACACGCGCATGGGCGGGCCGAATGTATTATAACCGATTAGCATAGCGCGTGCAAGATAAGCAGACAGCCCCGCGTAAGCGAGGCTGTATCTGATGGTGCGGTGTGGAGGCGGTCATCTGAGACCACTGGCGGCCTTAGACATCACGTTGTTGACCTTGCCGCCTAGCAGAGTTAGAACAATTATTACTACCACAGCTACTAGAACTAGGATAAGTGCGTACTCTACCAGACCTTGGCCGCGTCGCTTGAGTGCCTTCTTCACCGTACTCACCCCCTTTCCGCTATCCACAGGGTCGTGCCCTGCTTCGTGTGCTGATGGTCGTTGCCGAATTGGCGAGGGGTTTTGGATGATTTAGACAAACAGCCCCGCATGGCGGGGCTGCTTGTGTTGTTAAGTCTTGAGGAGTATCAGCCGAGGCCGGAAGCCGCCTTGGACATGACGTTGTTGACCTTGCCACCGAGCAGAGTCAGAACGATGATAACAACCACTGCTACGAGAACCAGGATAAGAGCGTATTCGACCAGACCTTGACCCTTCTTCTTGAGAACCTTCTTCACTGTACTCACCCCCTTTTAACTTTCCGCGGGGTCCAGCCCCGTTTTGTTTGTCTGAGGGTATTGTACAGGTTAATCAGGGAAAAAGCAATAGACTAGGTTTCCTATCTTTGAGTAGCCATATAGTACCAGTTTTGCGAACATCGGTGACATCTCCTCACCGAACCTTACCAAAACCTTACCAAAAAGGGGGGCGAGAGGCCAACTTGACCCTCGCCCCTGAATCCTTGTCGCTCATGGGCCGAGGCCGCTGGCCGCCTTCGACATCACAGTGTTCACTCGCGAACCCGCGCTCATTAGTCCGAGGCCCAGTATGGCGAGGACGATGGCGAACAGGATGATTATCTCCACCACACCCTGACCTTTGCTCTGCTTTCGCATATCTGCCTCCTTTGGTCTTACGTGTGTTAGCTATTGTTTAATCGCCGATACTACAATTACGCAAACACCATGCCAAAGGTTGCGCGAGTTTGCCGCCGATTGCGGGTTATGCTACAATCAGACGCAGGTGGCAACCAAACTATTAGGGAGGTAACGCCAAAGTGAGCAGCGAAGTGGTGAGCAGCAAGACAGGGGGGTGGGTACCGGGGCTACGGTTGCGCCACCTATGGCTGGTGATTCCCTTGATCCTGACCTTTGTCTACCTCGGCATCAACCCGATTGAGACTTTCGACTTCTGGTGGAACGCCAAGAGTGGGCAGATTATCGCCCAGAGCGGGCGGATATTGCTCGACGATGTGCTGGTCTTCAGCCCAGTGCGTACCCCTTACTACAATCCCCAATGGGGGTCGCAACTCATCCTCTACTGGCTGTACGACGCGGGGCCGCAGATACTGCTGTTCGCCCGTAGCATGATATTCATGCTGGTCAATGGGGTCATCCTCTATCATGCGATACGGCGCACTGGCGCAACCCGTACCGCCGTATTGGTCACGATACTCGCCATCCTCGTCTGTGCGACCAACTACGGCATCCGCCCCCAGATGCTCGCCTTCCTCCCC
>JBBSEE010000044.1:0-9765 GCA_038239995.1 Chloroflexia bacterium
ATGTGGGCAAGAGCAGCTTGCTCAACGCCCTGCTGGGGGTAGAGCGGGCCATCGTCACCCCCATCGCGGGCACGACGCGGGACACGGTGGAGGAAACCGCCAGCATCGCGGGCATCCCCCTGCTGCTGGTGGACACTGCCGGTATCAACGCCGCCCCTGCTGACCCCGTAGAGCGCATCGGGGTGGAGCGCAGCCGCAAGGCCTTGGCGACCGCCGACCTCGTGCTGCTGGTGCTGGACGCATCGAAGCCGCTGACCGAGGCTGACCGCGCGGTCATCGCCGCCATCGTCGCAGCCGAGGCAAGTGGCCGCCTCATCATCGCCCTGAACAAGCGCGACTTGCCCCCCTTGCTCACTGAAGATAGCTTGCGCGATATGTGGCCCGATGCCGCTATCACCCACACCGCGGCGTTGACTGGGGATGTGGGCGAACTAGAGCAGGCGATGGTGGCCGCCGCACTGGCGGGGGCGCAACCGTTGGCCGCCCAGCAAGCGACAGTCACCAACGTGCGTCACCGCGATGCCCTTGTTCGCGCCGCCCAGCGCATCGCCCACGCCCAAGCGGTGGTGGGAAGCGTGCCGCCCGACTTGCTGGCGGGGGACATCCGCGCCGCCCTCGATGCACTGGGCGAAATCACCGGCGAGACGGTGGGCGAAGATTTGCTGGACCAGATATTCAGCAAGTTCTGCATTGGGAAGTTAGCCAATCAACTTCCGGATTTCCGCGAGGTGTTCGCGTTCGTGGTCTACCATATGGACGGCGGTATCGTCCACCACGATGGTGACAGCACCCCCCACCGCCTTACGCACCCCCGTGCGCTGCCACTGCGCCGCACTGAGGCCCGCCAACAGGTCGGCATAGCGGGCATCGGTCTGCTTCAGCGCGGCCAGCATCGCGCCGAGGTCGTTGTGGTTATAGTTGGCTTCATCCTCGCGGTTCATGCGCGGCATGGTGGGATTGTCTTCGTACACCATCTGCGCGGTGCGCTCAAGGTAGACGGCGGCGGCATCGCGCAGGTGGCCGATTAGCTGCTTGATGCTCCAGCCCTCGTTGGGCGCGGGCTGGGTCAGTTGCGCCTCGCTCAGGCCTTGCACCATGGCGGCCAGTTCGTCGGGGTGGCCGCGCAGTTCGGCGATAATCTGGTCGTGGCTGATGTCGCCCGCGTGGTGCAGCCCGCAGATGCAGCCGCTGGTCGGCAGCGGCATCCCCATCGCCTCGCGCCGCTGCTGCATCTCGCTCAGATGCTCACGGTCGTGGTCAACTAGATGTACGATGGTGCCGTCGAGGGTCAAATCGAAGCGGCGACCATCGGGCACGCTAACATAGCCGCCCATCCGCCACTGCTCATCGCTGAGGGAGAGCAGCAGGTTGACCAGCCGCGCCTCATTATCCGCGTATTCTTGCTGCATGGTGGCAAGGTCGCGGTGATTCGCGGCGCGTTCGTCGCCCCTATCTATGGGGGGCAGTGGGGGATGCTGTCCCGTCGCCATCGCCCTAGCTCGCTGATAAAAAGAGCCGGTGCAAGCCGCCAGATGGTCAACAATTTGTTTGATGCTCCAGCCGCCGTCGGGGGCGGGTTGGGTTAGCTGCGCCTCGCTGAGGCCGTGTAGCAACGGGCGGAGGTTGCTGGAGTTAGTCCGTAGCTCGGTAATCATCTGAGAGTGGCTGATGTCGCCCGTCTTGTGCATACCACAGCCGCATTCGCCCGCTGCCCAATTGGGGTCAGCAAAGGGGGGGTTGTCCGGTTCGGTGGGGGTAGAGGTGGGGTTGGTCATGGGTCGCTCCTTTGGGTAGGCGAGTATGAGTCGCCCCTACGTCTGGTGGGTCCGTTTGTTCGTTGAATCGCTTCGTTGGTTGTAGTTGCGAACAGCATGGCCTGTGCTTCACCATTCTCCCCCACCAACCTCCCCCGCTGGGGGAGGCTTCTGGCTATCCGTATCTCATACTTACTCCGCTGCTCCGTTGAACCTAATCCGCTGGCTGGTCATCCCCGAACAGGGTGAGTGCAACCCGCCCCTACACATCCCTTTGCTCCGCTGGCTGGTCATCCCCAAACAGGGCGAGTGCCACCCGCCCCTACGTCCGGCTAATCCGTTTCATCTGCTGTTACAAATCCGCTGGCTGGTGGTCACGATGCTGAACCTAGCAACGCGGCCAGCACGCGCTCCACGCTGATGCCCTCGACCCGCACCAGCTTGGCCCGCGCGGTCTGCCCGCTAACGAGGGTTACGCTACGTTTCGGCAGGTCGAACAGGGCCGCAAGGTAGGCGAGTAGGGCAGCGTTGGCAGCACCTTCGACGGGCGGGGCGGTGAGGGCGATGCGGGTCGCACCATCATGGGGGCCGAGGACGGCGTTGCGGCGGGCACGAGGCACAGCCCGCACCCGCAACTCCACCCCGGTCGCGGTGGCGGATATGCCCCATGCAACGTAATCTTCACTCATCGAGGAGGCGCACTGGACCTTTGGCCGCTTCATTTGCTTTGCGCCGAATGGTGGCGGGGCTAAGAGGACGACTACGGGCGGGGCGCAATAGGAAGGCAAAGGCAACTCCATCCTCGCCTTCAATCCGATAGTAGAGATGATATGGGTTAATTAGGTAACGGTAGTAATTAGGGGGCAAGCGGTCTACCCTTGAACCCAGCCTAACCTTGGTCAGCTTGCGGATGCCAGCACGTAGCTGTTCGACTAGGTTGCGGGCCGCCTCCGCCCCAGCAAATTCATAGGCTTGCACCGCCGCATCCCTAATGCTTTTATCTACCGCCTCAGTAATCGCTACCCGCATCAGGCCGCCTCAGCGCGACTACGAGCATCAAGCTCGGCGAGAAGTTCGTCCATAGAACGTTCAAACTCTTCGAGCGTGAGCCTCGGCTGGGTGGCGGCCTGCTCTGCGGCCAGAAGCACCTCATAGGCTTCTAGCTTTTCCATGATGTCAAGGTAGATATTTACGTCAAGGATAACAGCGCGAGGTCGGTTACGAACGTTGAGGAAAACTGGCTCTTCGCCTAGTTCACTAACTATCCGTGACAAGTTCGCCTTCGCTTCGGCAATATTCACACCTGCATCGGCTATTTCGATGCGCTCGGCTATCTGCTGATGGCTCATGGGGTACTCCTTACTGGTGGAGAGCTAGTTGGTCAAGTTGCTAGTCTATTCTACACTCTAATCACATGATAGTCAAGGGGGCAAAAGTGTGGTAAAATACGAGGCGCACACCGCCGTGCCAATGATAAACTCAAGGAGAACCTGATGCCCCGTGATTTGCCCATTGGTAACGGCAACCTGCTGATTAATTACGATGCGGACTACATCATCCGCGACCTCTATTTCCCTTACGTCGGGCAAGAGAACCATACCCTCGGCCACCCCTGTCGCACCGGCTTGTGGGTGGACGGCGACTTCCTCTGGCTGGACGACCCCGCATGGGCGCGGGTGGCGGGCTACGCGCATGATACGCTGGTCACGCAGGTGACGCTGGCGAACGACCGCCTCGACCTTGCACTGGCGATTAGCGACACGGTGGACTTCGAGCATGACCTGTTCATCCGCCAAATCAACGTCATCAACCACCGCAACGCGGTGCGCCATCTGCGCCTGTTCTTCCACTACGCCATCAACCTATATAGCTCGGACATCGGCGACACGGTGTATTACCAGCCCAAGCTGAAGGCGATGCTTGCCTATCGGGGGCAACGCTACTTCCTGTTCAACGGGCAGGCGGGCGGCGAAGTCGGCCTCAGCGCGTATGCTTGCGGGCAGAAGACGCACGGGGCGGAGGGGACATGGCGCGACGCGGAGGATGGCGAACTGAGCGGCAACCCCATCGCGCAGGGGTCGGTGGACTGCACCGTAGGACTGTACACCCTGCTGCCCGACGGCGGCAATGCCACCATCCACCACTGGGTGGCGGCGGGCAAGAGCTACCGCGAGGTAAAGCGGCTGGACCAACTGGCCCGCAGCGTCAGCCCCGCGCGGCTGCTGGAGCGCACCACCGCCTACTGGCGACGCTGGGTACGCCGCCACGAACAGGAGGACGCGCTCAGTCGCACCGACCTACCTGCCAAGTTGACCAATCTGTACCGCCGCAGCTTGCTCATCCTCCGCACCCAAGTGGACAATCGCGGCGCGATACTGGCGGCCAACGATAGCGACAACATGAGCTTCAACCGCGACACCTACAGCTACGTGTGGCCGCGCGATGGGGCTTTGATTGCCGCGGCGTTGGATAGCGCGGGGATGGTAGACCTCGCCCGCCGCTTCTTCAACTTCTGCGCGGAGACTATCACCGAGGATGGCTACTTGCTGCACAAATACACCCCGGACGGTTCGCTGGGGTCGAGTTGGCACCCCTGGGTGGGGCGGGGTGGCGAGCAACAGTTGCCGATACAGGAGGATGAGACGGGGCTGGTGCTGCACGCCCTCTGGCAGCATTATCAGAAGTACACCGACCTAGAGTTCATCACCCCGCTGTACAGCCGACTGATTAAGCGGGCGGCGGACTTCATGGCCGAGTATCGGGAGCCACGCACCGGCCTGCCCGAAGCCTGCTACGACTTGTGGGAGGAGCGGCGCGGCATCTGGAGCTTCACGGTGGCGGCGGTATGGGCAGGGCTGAACGCGGCGGCCAACTTTGCCGAGGTGTTCGGCGAACGCGCCCTTGCCACCCGCTACGCCACTGCCGCCAGCGAGATTAAGGCCGCTGCCCTTGCCCACCTGTGGGATGCGGCGGCGAATCGCTTTCGGCGCGGCCTCTGCGTCAACGCCGAGGGTAGCTTGCAACCCGATTTGACCATTGACTCCAGCATCTACGGCCTGTTCTACTTCGGGATGCTCCCCGCCGATGACCCCCGCGTGGTCAGCACCATGGAAGCGGTGCGCCGCCGCCTGTGGTGCAAGACCGAGGTGGGTGGCATCGCCCGCTACGAGAACGATTACTTTCACCGCGTCAGCGACGATATAGACAACGTGGCGGGCAACCCATGGCTGATATGCACGCTGTGGCAGGCCCAATGGCACATCGCGCGGGCGCGGCGGCTCACCGACCTCGCCCCCGCCCGCGAGTTGCTAGAGTGGGCGGCCCGCTATACCGCGCCCAGTGGGGTGATGGCCGAGCAACTCGACCCCTACAGCGGCGCGGCCATGTCGGTCGCCCCCTTGACCTGGAGTCACGGCACCTTCGCGGCTACCGTGCTGGAATACGCCGCCAAGCACAATCAGCTTACCCGCACCCCCAGCGGCGCGGCCAAGAGCGTGCCAGTGCCGCCGAGCGGCGATTACGGATTTTAGAGACACCAGACGTAGGGGCGGGGTTGCGCTTCATCAGGGCGAGGCAATCCGTCCCTACACCAACAGGCACAATTCCAGCCGCAACTGCGTAACTCCTATCTGTTCACCGTTCCCCTGTGTTGCTTTGATACAGATACTGATACCAACGCAGAACGATGAGGTAACATTTAGAGCGGCGCAAGCGTTGTAAGGGCATGGCACTTGCTCAAGTGTCACTAGAGGAGGAGACCATGTCTAAACTGAGCGCAACTTGTAGCAGTCTGACTGTGCTGGCCTGCGCCATTATGCTGCTGGCGGGCTGTGGCGGGGATAACGGCGCACCGCCAACCGCCACACCGAACGCGGCGCAGAGCCAACCCACCAGTGCGGCCCTCGCTCTCAGCACCAGCACCCCCGCCGACCTTACTGCCGGGGCGACGGTTACGCCCGCCCCGCTTGCGCCCACCCCCAGCCCCTCCCAAGGGGAGGGGAGTGCTGCGCCTACCCCCGATGCGACCGTTGCGATTAACGCCGCCACTGCCGACCTTGCCAAGCGGTTGGGGGTGAGCGAAAAAAGCATCAAGGTAGTCAGCGTGCAGGAACACGAATGGAGCGACCGTAGCCTCGGCTGCCCCCCGCTCTCGATGCGCCCAGTGCCGCAAGTAGGCACCCCCGGCTATATCATCACCCTCAAGGGCAAGGGCAAGGAATACATCTACCACGCCGACCAGCAGGGCAATCTCGCCACTTGCAAAGTAGATACTAGTGGCAGCAATGGCGACGAGGGCAAGGGTAGCAATAGCGGAGGAGGCGACCCAGTGGAGCAGCAGATGATAACCCTAGCGAAGAACGACCTTGCCGCCAGCACTGCGGTGGACGTAAGCAGCATCACGGTCAAATCGGTGCTGGCGCAAGAGTGGCGCGACAGCAACCTCGGCTGCGGCAAGGGCAATGCCTTGCAGGTCATCACCCCCGGCTATCTTATCACCCTGACCGTGAATGGTAAGGATTACGAGTATCACACCAATCAGACTAACCGTGTGGTGCTGTGCGTGGGCGGACAGCCAGCGAAGTGAGATTGCGGGCGTGTGCAACTAGCCTCTCCACCCCCCGCCCCGCCCCTACCGCAAGGGGGGAGGAAACTAGCGGGGGTTTGGGGGGTTAACCCCCAACTGCTGAAGCATCGTTTGGCTAATCGTTAGTGGGCATGGTCGTCAGCGGTAGTGGCAATTGGCATGGTGGTGGGTCAGCCACTGGGGGTCAACCACCAGACCCCCGCTTGTCTCCCCTTCTTTTTATTGGAGTTCGCAGTTGAACAGGGCGGGCCACCGCCCCTAAGCCATGGTTAAGGGTGTTTTATCTTTAATCTTTAATCTTTTATCTGAATTACCCTTCGTCCAAGCGTACAGCCGGGCCACCCCCTCGCGCACGCCGATTTGGGGCTGCCAGCCGAAGTCGCGGGCGGCTTTGTCGGTGTTGCACACGAAGATGGGCTGGTCGCCGGGCCGCCAATCGCCGTAGCTGACCGGCGGGAGGCTGCCGTGTAGCTGCTCAATCAGGGGGGCGAGTTCGCGCCAGATGGCAATCGTGTTGTTCACCCCGCCACCGATGTTGTAGACCTGCCCGGCGGTGACGCTGATGTGGTCGCGGGCCAGATAGAAGGCGCGAACAAGGTCATCTACGAACAGCACGTCGCGCACCTGCCTGCCGTCGCCATAGATGGTGATGGGGCGATTAAGCAGCGCGGAGATGAGGAAGTGGGCCAGCCAGCCTTGGTCCTCATTCCCAAACTGACGCGGGCCGTAGATACAGGACATTCGGAACACTACCGTGGGGATGCCATAGATGCGGGCGTAGTCGCGCACATACTGGTCCGCCGCGCCCTTAGAGCAGCCGTAGGGGGAGTGCAAGTCCAGCGGACAGCTTTCGTCCACCCCGCTGATGTCGCGGTAGGCGTAGCGGTCGCCCTGTCGCGTCACCCCTAGATGCGCCAAGTTGCCATATACCTTGTTGGTGCTGGTGAAGAAGATGGCCGGTGGCGGCGCGTCATCACGGCGGGGGGCGCAGCGCACCGCCTCCAGCAGGTTGAGGGTGCCACCAGCGTTAACCTCGAAGTCGGTGCGGGGGTCGGCCACCGAAGTCGTGACCGCCACCTGTGCGGCGAGGTGGAAGATGGTATCATAATCGCTAACCGCCACCACCTCGGCAAGTTTGGCCGCATCGCGCACATCGCCACGCACGAATTGCAGCTTGTCCCCAAAGTCACGCAACCATGCAAGGTTGCGCTCCACCCCGGCGCGGCTGAGGTTGTCATAGATAGTCACCGCTGCGCCGTCGGCCAATAGTCTAGCCGCCAAGTTGCTCCCAATAAAGCCACTGCCACCCGTAATCAACACTTTCTGCATAGTTTCACCTCATCACCTCATTATGTCCAGCGGGGTAAAAAGCAAGAGTCGGGCCAGCCTCTACTAACCTGTTCTTCTTCTGCTCTATAGCGCGGTGATATACTGCTTCCAGTCGCGGGGTCAGTGCTGCCCATGAATAGTCACGCTCGGCCACTGCCCGCGCCTGCTGCCCCAGCCGCGCAGCCAGCGCATCATCGTCGAGCAAGCGGCGCAGGGCGGCGGCGAACGCGGCGGGTTGCTCGCCCGCGAGTAGGCCAATTTCGTGCGCGGCGAACAGGTGGGCAATCTCGCCGGTGGGGTTGCTCACGGTGGGGCGGGCGGCGGCCATGTAGTCGCCAATCTTGTTCGGCCACCGCCCCCGATTGCTCACCGAGTCGCGCAGGGGCAGAGCCAGCACGTCCGCCGCGCCGAGGTAGAGTTGCATTCGCGTGAAGGGTTGGGGGCCGGGGGCGTGGACAAGGTCGGCGATGCCCAATTCCCCTGCCGCGCGTTGCACCTTAGCAGCGGGCGGGCCAACGAGCAGCAAGCGCACTGGCAGCGCACCCTCCCAGTCGCGGGCGAGTAGGGCGAACGATTGCAGCAGCAGGTCCACATCGTATTGCACGAAGCCAGTGAAGGCCACGTACCGCGCATCGGGCAGACCAAGCTCCCGCCGCGCCTGCTGCTTATCCCGCGGCACGATGCCGTCCACATCCGCGCCGCTGGGGATGCGGGTGATACGCTCTGAGGCGAGGCCGAGGCCGATAGCTCGTTGCTCGAGAGCGCGGCTAATCACGGTCAGTTGGGCGGCGCGGCGGCGAAAGTGTTCCTCGTAGTAGGTTTCGATGCCGCCGAAGCTGAGGCGCAACCATGCGGGTCGCTGCTCGGCAATCACCCCGCCCCGCCCCCACCAGTCCGCCCAGTCGGAGACGAACGCCGCCCCCTGTCGCGCCGCATACAGGGCGGGATATGTGACGATGGGCCGACCATCGAAGCCATGCACCACATCGTAGCGTCGCCCCCACAGCCAGCCTATCCGCCGCAGCACATCGTAGGGGTCCCAGCCAGTGCGGGCGAAGCCAAAGGCGAGGTCGGGAGTATGGACGATTTGCACCCCGGCCTCGTCGCGCCGCGCGAAGTGCAAGCGGCGGGTGGGCGAGATGGTCAACAGGGTGACGGCGTGGCCGCGCTTGACTAGCTGGCGGGCAAAGTGGTAGCAGCGGAAAAAGGTGGACTTGCCCGCCGGATTGTGGTTGAGCATCAATATGTTCATCATCGGCAATTATAGGCGATTGGGGGGATTAACACAATCAAAGCAGGCGGGCGAAGGCGGCCTCCACTATCGCAGCGAGGCGCGGCCACGTGTAGCGAACGGCCAGCTTCTGCCTGCCGCGCTGGCCCATCGCCGCCGCCACGCTGGGGTGGGCCAGCAGATAGGTGATGCGCTCGGCGAGGCTGGCGGGGTCGGGGGGTGATAGCAAGCCGTCGCCTTCCGCGCCGTGGGCAATCAGGCTACGGGTGGCGGGGATGTCGGCGGCAATCACCGGCTTGCCCAACGCCCACGCCTCGACGTAGACCGCCCCGAAGCTCTCTTGGCTGGATGGCACGCACAGCATCGTGCAGGCGGCAAGGGCAGCAGTCTTGTCCGCGTCGCTAATTGCCCCCAGTTCGATAACCCCATCCGCCTCGGTGTAGGGGGCGAAGGCGCGGCGGCTGGCGGGGGTGCGCGGGCCGATGAACACGAAGCGGCAATCGGGCCAATGCTGACGCACGAGGCGGCTGGCGGCTAGCAGCGCAGCGTAGCCCTTGTAGGCATACTTCTGGCCGATGAACAACACGAACGGCGCATCGCCCAGCCGATAGCGGGCGCGGAAGGCGGCGGCATCATAGGTGGCCGCCAGTGTAGGGCCAACCCCCGTCACCACGATGCGCTCCGACTTAACGCCGAGGTCGGTGAGGGTATGCGCCTCCGCATCGGTGAGGGCGAACAAGAGGTCAGCCTCTTGGTAGAGGCGGCGGAAGGGCGCGTGTCGCCAGCCCACCGTCCAGCGTGGATGGTGCAGCGGGGTAAGCGCGAACGGCACATCGAGGCGACGGGCCAATCCCAGCGAGGCGTAG
>JBBSEE010000045.1:0-9750 GCA_038239995.1 Chloroflexia bacterium
AAGGAGCGCAAGTAGTTGAGGCCGAGGGTGAGCAGCTTGCTCGCCCCGATGTAGTTGCCATAGCGTAGGTGGTGCAAAGCCACCCCCACCTGCAAGATGCCCTGATATAGCTGGCGGATGGGGGCACGCTCCGCCTTCCACGCCTCCTCCAGTGTCTCGTGGCACTGGTAGTATTCGCCGCGATTGAACTGGGCAATACCGTGCCGCAGGGCGGGGGGCAGCGGGTCGGCGCAGGTGGGGCTAGGCTGGTCGGGGTCGCCCGGCTGCCAACTGGTGGGCCGTCCATTGAAGGTGGGGGGGAGATTCGCGCTCATAAGGTTCACCGGATGCGGCGAGGGCCGCTGCTCGTGTCAAGCCAGTATAACAGATTAGCCCCCGCCTGACAAGCCAAAAAAACCTTGCGCGAGGATTAGAAAAGTGTTATAATAGCGGGGCGAAAACGCGCGGGCGTATAGCTCAGTTGGTTAGAGCGCACGGTTCACATCCGTGAGGTCACAGGTTCGAGTCCTGTTATGCCCACCGGGGTGAGATAAGAGATAAAAGATTAAAGAAGAGGGTTGCGGCCCTTTCTGCCCACGCGGTTGACCCTCGTCTGGCCCAGCGCAATACGCCGCTGGGCCGATGTTTTTGCTGATTAAGCAGAGTGTACACTATCTGCCCTAAAGGCATCAGGCAAATGGTGGCTACCGATTACAGTTGGTGTAGGTCGCGCGGCAGCGGTGCATCAGGGGGTCTGGGGGTCAGCCCCTAGTTGGTGACGGGCGAATAAGCCACTTGTAATTTGGCAGGTGGCGGGCGTAATACTGCGCTTGTTGATGCTTGGTGATTGATAATGATGGTCAGCCACATCTACCGTCACCTGCTGGGGGCTAACCCCTAGACCCCCGCTATTCTTCACCCTTTTCCTTAGCTTGATTGACGATGGGGTGGACTGCAAACTCCCATACGGAATTGCGCTAGGCTGAGGACAAATAATGCGGACTAAGCTGGCGACCTTGATGTTGATGCTGATGCTGCTGGTGGGTTGCGACACGACCCCGCCCCCTTCCGCGCCCACCGCCGTTGCCTTGCTGCCCACCGCCACGTTTGCGCCGCTCACCGCCCCGCCTATCCCGACCACCGACACCCACCCGCTACCCTCCGCTACACCTCTGCCACCAACAGATACACCCCCGCTGCCGACGGATACACCCCCGCCGCCCACCGTCACGCCTATACCCGTCACTGACACACCACGCCCACCTACTGACACACCACTATCGGTATTGCCCACCAACACGCCACTGCCCACCAAACCTACCGCCCCGCCCACCCACGCGCCCACGGTGGGCGGCAACATCCTGCGCGGGCCAAAGGGCAAGCACGAGGTGGCGATTACCTTCGATGCGGGCGGGGGGAGTGGCAACGTGCCGCTGATATTGCAGGCGTTGCGGGAACGCGGCATCCACATCACCTTCTTCCTCACCGGCAAGTGGGTGGTGGACAACCCCGACGCGGCGCGGGCGATTGCGGGCGATGGACATGAAATCAGCAACCACACCTACAATCATCTGCACCTGCCCACTGTGCCGACCGATACGGTGGTGATGAGCGAAATCAGCAGCGCGGAGCAAGAGATACGCGACGTGACCAGCCTCGACCCGCGTCCCTACTTCCGCTTCCCCTACGGCGAATACGACCAGCGCACCCTCAAGATTGTCCACGACCTCGGCTACACCAGCGTGCTGTGGACACTCGACTCGCTCGACTCGGTAGGTCAACCGAAATCGGCGGAGTTCCTCATCAAGCGGGTGACTGAGGCGAAGATTGACCTCGATGGGGCGATTATCCTGATGCACGTGGGCAACGAGACCTCGGCCCAAGCATTGCCCACTATCCTCGACCGCCTTGCGGCGAAGGGCTATCGCGTGGTCAGCATCCCGGAGTTGTTGCGCTGATGCGGCGGGCGGGGGGCAGCGCGGTGGGGCTGGGCAGCCTCCTGCTCGGCCTTGCCCTCGGCGCAGCGGCCTTGCCCGACATCGCCGCGGGGCGCGAATATGTGGCGAAGCTGGGCTGGCTCGACCTGCAACTAGACGGGTTGAGCCTATATTTTGCCTTGCTCACCCTGCTCACTATCGCGTGGGCAGGTTTCCACGCCGATTGGCCCAAGCTAGTCTACCTCCTGCCCCTCGCCGCCGCCTACCTGCTGGTGCGCTCCTACGCGCTGGGCGAGTGGCCGCTGGCGGGGCGCGTAGCAGTGGAGGGGGGATTTGCCGCGCTGCTGCTGGCGGGCTTGGCCCTGCTTACCCGCCGGACACGGCTGGCTAGCTTGCTCATCGGCGGCGGGATGGTGGGGCTAGCGTTGGGCAGCGGCCAATCCTCGGCGGTGGCGGGTGGACTGTTGCTGATTTTGGATTTTGGATTTTGGATTTTGGATTGGAGCATAACTCCCCTCCCGGTGGGAGGGGCGGGGCAAACTCCCCTCCCACCGGGAGGGGTTGGGGGTGGGAGCGAGAAGCCCCAATCACCCCCACCCCGCCTCCACCGATGGGGGATCAGTAGCACTATCTACCTGCTACCTTCTACCTCCCTCATCGGACTATGGCTGTACTTGCACGCGGCGGTGGGGCGGGGCGAGTGGCTGTATGCCGCGCTGATGTTGGCGGGGGCGGTGGGGAGGGGGCTGATTGCGCTGCGGGTCGCGGGGGGCCAACCGCGCGTAGGTGGCGCGATGCTAGGGGCGAACTTGGTCGGCTTCGCGGCGGGGGCGGTGATAGTTGACCTGTTGCTGCGGCCCGCGCTGGTGGGGCTAGCGGGGCTACCCGCGTGGCGGGAGCTAGCGGTGCAGCGACTGGACTTGCCCGCCCCCCAGCCGGATACGGCGGTAGGCCTCGCGCTCGTGGGCAGCGATGGGGCGACGGTGGGGCTGCTGCCGGTGCTAGCGATGGCGGTCGGCCTCGTCTTCGCCCTCGCGTTGGCGTGGCTGCTCTATCGGGTGCTGACCCTGCTGGCGCGGCTAGGGGGGCAGGACGATGGTTGACTTTGCCAACCTTGTCGCCGAATATACCCAACGGCTGCTGCTCTGGCCGGGGCTGGGCCTGAGCTTGCCCATTGCCGCGCTGCTGCTGTGGTTGCGCCGCGCTCCCACCCCCCGCCCCTCCCGATGGGAGGGGAGTTTGCCCCGCCCCTCGCGGTGGGAGGGGCGTGCTGCCCCAGCCGTAGTAGGGATGGCGGGGGCGTGGTTGCTGCTGGCGTTGCTGCCATGGCCTGCCAGCGTGGGGGTGGATTGGCCGCGGTTTGGGCTGCTGCCCAGTGGGTTGCCGCGCGGCGATGCACTGGCCGCCCTGCTGCTGTTGCCGCTTGCTAACCTTGCGCTGCTGAATGAGCAGGGGGCGGCGTGGCGGTGGCTGGTGTCCGCCCTGCCTGCGCTGGTCGGGCTGCTGGCGGCGCAGGGTGATGGGGGGGTTGCCCCCCGCGTGCTGGCGGCGATTGCTTGCCTCCCCCTGCTGCTGGTCAGCGATGCGCTGATGTCGCCGATAAGCGGGCCGCGCGGGGTACGCTGGATGGGCGGGCTGGCGCAGCAAGGCGGTTGGCTAGCGACTATCGCCCTGCTGCTCAATCTGCTGCTGCCCACCCTGCCGCCCGCACCCCTGCCCGCCGCCTTGCTCTACGCGGGGGTGGCTATCGTCGCGGCGGGGGCAGCGCGGGCGGCAAACTGGCGTTGGCCGAGGCTGGCGCGACGGATGCGCCTAGTTGCAGCGGCGGCAGCCCTGTTGGCCCTGCTACTCGCCCTGCTAGGCCGCTAGACGGATGCTACTTCTATGTGCTTAATTATGTCCAGCTTGTCACTAATAATAGTATGGTGGCAAGGAAATTGCTTAGTAAATCGCCCAGTACCAACAATGGCGTTGGTGAAAATTAACCACCCTGCCTTACAGCGGGGATTTGGGCGACCACAATCACTAATCACACAGGAGGAAAGTTAATCTATGTTCAACTACAAGAAGTATGTGTTTATGGCGATGGCGATAGTCGGCCTGATGCTCGGTATCGCCGCTTTGGTAGCCAGCCCCGCGGCGGCGCAACGGCAGGATATGCCCCTCGCCCAAGCCACCTCGACCGCGGTGATGACCGGCACGGCGGTGATGGGCACCCCCACCGTGATGATGACCGGCACGGCGGTGATGGGCACCCCCACCGTGATGATGACTGGCACGGTGGTGATGGGCACCCCCACCGTGATGATGACTGGCACGGTGGTGATGGGCACCCCCACCGCGATGATGGCCGCGCCGACCGCCACCGAGGCAATGATGGCCCCAACCTCGACCCCGATGACCACTGTATCGCTGCCCGCGACCGGCAACGGCGGTGGCAATGACCTGCTGCTGCCGCTAACCGTGTTCGCGCTGCTGCTGGTCGCCAGCGGGATGATGCTGGCCCGCCGCCTGCGCCGCGCCTAATCTATCTTCGGAGCCAGCGGATTAGGTTCAGCGGAGCAGCGGATTAGCCGTATCGCCGCGGCTCGTTGACCTAATCACAAGACAGTAACCATCGCGCGGACCAGCCTTGATGGGCTGGCCCGCGTTGCTTTGGGGATAAATGATATACATATGTTACCTCGACCTTCAAGCCCCCAGCGGGGGTTGGGGGAGAAATATTGAAGCACTAACCATGCTTATCGAAAGCTGCCACCCTATCCCGCGTCACCACGCTTCCGATAGGCATATGGTAGGTCAACTTTCCTCTCCCAACCCCCGCTGGGGGCTTTAGCTTGAGATGCTTGCGTCTCTTTAGCTCATGTAACCTTGATAAAGTTCGGGATGACTCATGTTTAGCGATGTTGATTTGACCGCTTGCGCGGAGATGAATGATGTGATATGATAGACACACGGAAAGCCGCGATGCCTGCACCGCCCCCCAGCGGGGCAACCGTGCCCTAGCGCCGCGAGAGAGCGGAATGTTGCGTACCCATAGCCAAACCATAAGGAGGGAACTGACTGATGGTAGACAGCAAGAAGTTCATCTATGCCGGGATGATGTTCGTGATGTTGGCCCTCGCCCTTACGCTGGTCGCCACTGGCCCCGCCGCCCATATCGCGGCCAGCCCGTTGGACAGCGTACTCGCGGCAGGCACGCCCGCCGAACCGACTAACACGCCCGTACCCCCCGCCGCCACCAACACCGCGCTGCCCCCGGCGGCGACCAGCACCTCGGCACCCCCAGCGGCGACCAACACCGCTGCCGTGCCGGGGGCCACCGCCACCGCCGCGGGCGCGTCTCCCAGCGGCACCCTAGAAGCCGATGACCAAGCGGCGGGCAGCAGCATCGTGGTTCGCAAGGTAGTCGCCGGTCAGGACGGTTGGGTTGCCGTTCACGTGAACACCACCGACAATAAGCCGGGGGCGGTCATCGGGGTCGCGCCGGTGAAGAAGGGCGAGAACGACAACGTGACCGTCAAGCTCGACCCTACGCCCAAGGCGGGCGACAAGCTGTGGCCGATGTTGCACATTGATGCAGGCACGATTGGCACCTACGAGTTCCCCGGCCCGGACGCGCCGGTGATTGTGGATGGCAACATCGTGATGAAGCAGATTACCCTTACGGCGGCAGCGGCGGAAGCCTCCCCCACCGCCGCGATGGCGGCGGCGACCCCCACTGAAGCGGCGATGATCCCCGCGCCCACGCCCGCGCCTTCCACCTCCCTGCCCAGCACCGGCGCAGGGGGCAGCAGCCTCATCATCCTGCTCATCGGCGGCATGGGCTTGCTGCTGATAGTGGCTGGGATAGTGATGTCCCGCCGCCCGCGCAAGGCGTAAATCACATCGCAGCGGGTAAAACAACGAGGGCGGGCGCATCGTGAAGATACGCCCGCCCGTCTATGTGTGCCTCAAGATGGGGTCAATCAACCGCCACATGGCCGTCGCTCTGGCCGCGCCGGTCAATCAGGATGTGGCTGCCACGCCGCGTCTTCAGATGCCGCTTGATGCTGCTGCTCACCTCCGACACCTGCGATAGGCTAGTGATGGGCCGCGCGGTATTAGTCACGACCGCGATGCTGATGGTGATAATCGGGAAGTTGGTCAGCACATCGCTGCGGTTGGCGGCGGTGATATAACCAGCGGCGCGGTCAGAGGCATTGTAGAAGCTGGGGATGTCGCGGTCGAAGCAGGTGATAATCGCGTTGCAGATGTCCTTGGCCCGCGGCGGGGCGGTGATGAACACGAAGTCGTCGCCCCCCACATGGCCGACGAAATCATCAGGGCCGCCTTGCTCGTCAATCACCGAGGCGATAGTTTGGGCCACGAAGTTGATGACGCGGTCGCCGTGAACGTAGCCGTATACATCGTTGAAGGCCTTGAAGTTGGCAAGGTCGGAGTAGCAGACCGCAAACTTAGCCCCGCTCTTGATGCGGCTCTCCACCTCGCGTTCGATGATGACGTTGCCGGGCAGGCCGGTGAGGGGGCTGGCTTGGCGGGCACGTTCGAGGCGTTGCATCACCAGTTCGAGGCGGGCGTGCAATTCGGCCATGTTCACTGGCTTGAGCAGGTAGTCGTCTGCCCCCGCCTCAATCCCGCTAATCAGGCGGTCAGTTTCGCCCTGCGCGGTGAGCAGCACCACTGGGATGCTGAGGGTGGCGCGGTTGCTCTTCAGGGCGCGGCAGAGGGCGTATCCCGCGTTACCCAGCATCATCAGGTCCAGCAAGATAAGGTGCGGTTGGAAGGCGCGGGCCGCTTCAACCACGCTGGCCGCATCGCTCAACACCTTCACGGTATAGCCATGCCGCCGCGCAAGGTAGGTGCTGAACAGGCTGGCAATCTCCGGCTCGTCGTCCACAATCAGCAGGCGACGCGGTCCCGACGTGCTGGGGCGCGAGTCGGGGGCGGGGCGTTCAAGGGTGGGGGCGGAGGTGCTGACCCGCGCCGCTTGATTGAAGGGGGGGACGGTAAGCAGGGCGTTGTCGTCGGAGCAAGCTAGTTCCAGCAGATTACTAATCATCAACTCTAGGCCGGTCAAGTTCGCGCTAATCACATCCCGATAATAGGCGATGGATTGCTCATCCTCATCGGTCGGGGTCAGGGCGGCGAGCAAGTCTTGCTCAAGCTGATTGCAAACCCGCAGCAGGTTGCGGGCCGAGCCGTTGACGCTGCTGAAGGGGCTGGCGAGGCCGCTGGCGAGCAGGGCAATCAGCTTCGAG
Source organism: Chloroflexia bacterium (assembly GCA_038239995.1). GTDB lineage: Bacteria > Chloroflexota > Chloroflexia > QHBQ01 > QHBQ01 > QHBQ01. Next base: position 7,178 of record JBBSEE010000045.1, read on the forward strand.
CGGGCATGGCTGATGCGCCCCAGTTCCTCCGCGTCCAAGCCGTTGACGCTCAGTTCGCCCCCCGCCAGCGGGCGCGTCTCCATCGGCTCGTCACTACTCTCAAGGTACATCATATCTTCTTTGCTGATAGACGAAACCATGCACTCCGCTCCTATTGCGAAATTAAACTACCCAACCGCTGCCAGCCGACCACGAACAACAAGCCCAGCGCGACGATATAGCCGCCCACCACCGCCCACTGGAGGGGGAGACTGAGCTTATCGGCGAGGCGGGGCGGGCCGCTCATGGGGTTGACCACCGCATAGACGGGGGCGAGCAGCAGGCCGAGGATGATACCGCCGATCATCCCGCCAGTGTGCGCCCAGTTGTCTATGCTCTTTAGCTGCGAACTGAGGAACAGGTTCAGCCCCGCCACCAGCAAGATGTTGTACAACTGACTGCGCCCCGCCGCCCCCAACTGATTGCGGTAGCGGAAGTAGTAAGCCAGCAGCAGGCCGAGGATACCGAATATCGCCCCGCTCGCCCCCACCGAGATGTGGCCCAATTGCGGCGAGATGCTCATGCTCAACACGCTGCCCGCCAACCCCGACAGCAGGTAGATGACGAGGAAGCGTAGCCGCCCGTACAACTGCTCCGCCTCCCGCCCCAACACGTACAAGGCCCACGAGTTGAAGCCGACGTGGACTAGCCCGCCGTGCAGGAACATCGCGGTGAATAGCCGCCACCACTGATTGCCGCCGATGCAGCCGAACTCGGCCTGTAGGGCGTGACCGGGGGCGGCCAAGCAAGCGTTCGCCAGTGCCCCCACATCGAGCAGGGCATTGTCCAGCGCGGGGTCACTGCCGATTGCCACGTTAATCAGGTTGCCCCCATAGCGGGCGGTGGTGTACAGGGTAACGGCCACCCAGACGAGGACATTGATACCGACGAGCATCTGAGTTACAATAGGCTTAGACAACGGTATCGGCAGTGGGCGCAGGCGGGGCCGTTCGCTCCGCAGCGCGATGCTGGATGCATGGGTGGGCTGACCGTCTGAGTAAGCGAGGCGGGACGATAGCGCGTCGGTTAGGTTGGGTTGCTCATCGGGCGGGCGGTTGATGTCCATATCGTGAATTATACCTTGTGTGCAGGGTTTGTCCAAATCCTGACCGTGATTGTTCCAGTATAGCCTGAGCGTGCTAGCTTGTCAATAAGATGAAAGTACGGTTTGTCGCCTATTACTAGCAGTTTGGTTAGGTTGTGATTAGGTGACGATTAGCTAACGGTAAGGTTGGCACTGGGTAGGTGAAAGGAGCGGGGGCATGGCGATGTTGAGCGTAGATGAGGCCTTGCAGCGAGTGCTAGCCGAGTTTCATGTACTGGCGGCGGAGCGCACCCCGTTGGCGGGGGCGATGGGTCGAGTGTTGGCCGAGGACGGGTACGCCGAACACAACGTCCCCCCCTTTGCCAACAGCGCGATGGACGGCTTCGCGGTGCGGGCCGCCGACACGATGGGGGCATCGCCCGCCTATCCGTCCCGCCTGCGCGTGGTGGGCGAGATTGCCGCCGGATACGCTAGCGACCATCCCCTTGCCGCCGGAGAAGCGATGCGGATTATGACCGGCGCACCGCTGCCGCCCGCCGCCGACGCAGTGGTGCGCTTCGAGGATACCGATGAGGCAGACATGGGCGGGGGGCGGGCGGCGCAGGGGGGCGATTATGCCGCGACGGTCAGCATCTATGTCGCCGCCAGCGCGGGCCAGAGCATCCGCGTCGCGGGCGAGGATATGCGCGGCGGCGAGTTGGTCATCCGCGCGGGCACTAAGCTACGGGCGGCGGAGGTGGGCGTGCTAGCCAGCTTGGGCCACGACGCGGTACGGGTCATCCGCCGCCCCCGCGTGGCGATACTGGCGACCGGCGACGAACTGGTGGAGCCGGGCCAGCCGCTCGACCCCTTGCGCGGGCAAATCCGCAACAGCAACAGCTACGCCCTTGCCGCCGCCGCCACCCGCTACGGAGGGGAAGCCGTCAACCTCGGCATTGCCCGCGACAATGTGGCCGACCTGAACGCGAAGCTGGACGCGGGGCTGGCGATGCAGCCCGATTTGTTCGTCACCTCGGCGGGGGTCAGCCTCGGCGACTACGACATCGTCAAGCATGTGCTGAACCAGCGGGGGCAGATGAACTTCTGGAAGGTCAACCTTCGTCCCGGTAAGCCGCTCACCTTTGGCCGACTGGGGGAGGTGCCGCTGCTGGGCCTGCCGGGCAATCCGGTCTCCTCGCTGCTCACCTTCGATATATTTGGCCGCCCCACCCTACAGAAGCTGGGTGGCCGCCCGCTGCGCGACTTCCCCAGCGTGCCAGTCACTCTCGCCGACGAGATTCGCAGCGGCGATGGTCGTCGCTTCTACGCCCGCGTCGTCGTCAGCCGCGACGCGCACAGTGGCGAGTATACTGCCCACTCCGCCGGGGCGCAGGGCAGCGGCGTAATGTCTACCTTCAGCCGCGCCAACGCCTACGTGGTCGTGCCAGAAGATGTCAATCTGCTCCCCGCCGGCAGCAAGGTGCAAGCTCTGATGTTCGATTGGGGCGAG